>SLJA01000278.1 GCA_007135355.1 Wenzhouxiangella sp. | reverse complement strand
GTTCGCTGCCATTCCCGCCGTGATTGCCTTCAACAAGTTCTCTTCGCAAGTGGATCAGCTGGAAGTCCGCTACGACAATTTCAAGGAAGAGTTCGCCGCCATTCTCAGCCGGCAGGCGCGACGTCTGCAAGAGAAGGCCTGAGCGTCATGTCAGAGACCCATGTCCGGCGCCGCCGCAAACGTATGTCGGAGATGAACGTCGTGCCCTACATCGACGTCATGCTGGTGTTGTTGATTATTTTCATGATCACGGCGCCATTGATGAACCTGGGCGTGGAGGTTGATCTCCCGGTCGGTGCCGCCGAGCCGCTGACCGACCGCGGTGACCCCCTGCTGGTGACGGTGACCCGCAACGGTGATTTCTTCCTTGACACCGGCGACGCCCCGCAGCTGGTTGACGGCGAGACTCTGACCCAGGTGGTCGGCGCCATCGCCGAGCGTAATCCGCAGGTCCAGGTCACCGTCAGCGGTGATCGCGACGTGCCCTACCAGTTTATCTACAGCGCCATGGTGCACTTGCAGCGCGCCGGCGTTGCCTCGGTCGGCCTGATGGGCGACCCTGAGTAGTCAGCCCATCGGACAGGTGACAAATCGAATAGGTACCGCAGATGAACGCAGATGAACGCGGATAAAAAGAGCAGCTGTTCATGGATCCTCTGCGCTTTTATTGGGATGACCCGCCTTGATTTCTTACATGCTTGAGACTGAATCGGGGTTTATCTGCGTTCATCTGCGTTCATCTGTGGTTTGAACAAGTTTCCGCCATGATCAATGAAGCGCGCAAGCAGGAACTCAAGGATCAGGCCCTGGCGTTGGGCCTGGCCCTGGCCGTGCACGCGCTGATGGTGGGCGTGCTGGTGGTAGGGGGGTGGAACTGGCAACCTTTCGAGCGGGAAATGCCGCCGGTCCAGGTCACACTGATCGATATGGGTCCGATCGCGGCACAGCGCGAAGCCGAGCGCGAGGCCGAGCAGCGTCGGGAAGCGGCAGAGCGCCGGGAGCAAGCGCGTCAGGAGCAGGAAAGACAGGAACAACAGCGTCAGGAGCAACTGCGGCAGGAGGAGGCCGAGCGACGGCGCCAGGAGGAAGCCCAGCGCCAGGTCGAGGAACAGGCGCGCCAGGAAGAGCAGCGCAGGCAGCAGGAGGAGGCCCGGCGCCAGCAGGAGATCGAACGTCGGCAGCGCGAAATGGAAGAACAACGGCGCGTCGAGGAGCAGGCGCGGCGCGACGAGCAGCGGCGTCTGGCCGAAGAAGAGCGCCGGCGTCAGGAAGAAGAGAGAATGCGCGAACTGGCTGAACTGCGCGCCCAGCGCGAGCAGGCTGAACGCCGGCGCCAGGAAGAGGAACGGCGCCTGGCGGAAATCGCCGAGCGGCGCGCGGCTGATGACGCCGAGCGGCGCGCCCGCGAGGAAGCCGAGCGACTGGCATTGGCGCGCGAGCAGGCGCAGGCCGACGCGCGTCGCGCAACCCTGCGCGAGGAGTACGTTCTGACCATTCAGGAGTTGGTCCGACGGAACTGGAATCGGCCGCCAACCACGCGGCCTGGCGTGGCCTGCACCGTGCGCGTGTTTCAGATCCCGGGTGGGGAAATAATCTCTGCCGAAATTGTCCGACCCTGCAACGCCGATGAGGCAACGCGCCGGTCTATCCTGACGGCGGTCAACCGAGTGGGCCAACTGCCCTTCCAAGGATATGAGAGTGTTTTTGAACGAGAAATCGATTTTATCTTCCGCTACGACGGCTAGCGCCTGGCGCGGACTGCTTGTGCTGGCCTTGCTGGCTTTGCCCCTGCTGGCGCCGGCCCAGCTGCGTATTGAAATCGTCGATGGCGTCGAGGGCGCCATGCCGATTGCGGTGGTGCCGTTTGCCTGGGAGTCGGAAATGCCGCAGCCGGCCTCCGGCGTGGCCGACATCATCAGCGCCAATCTGCGCCGTTCAGGTCTGTTCGAGCCCATGGCCCAGGCGCAGATGGTGGAACGCCCGACACGCCCGCCGGAAGTGCGTTTTGGCACCTGGCGCTTGCTGCAGGTCGACCACCTGGTCATCGGTCGTGTTCTCGATGCACCCGATGGCGTCGGCCAGGAAATCGAGTATCACTTGCTGGATGTCCACAGTGGTCGCATTTTGTTGTCGCAGGCGCTGCCGGTGGCGCCGGGCGATCTGCGTTTTGGCGCGCACCGCGTTTCCGATGCCATCTATGAGGCGCTGATCGGCATTCCCGGCGCCTTCGCAACCCGTATTGCCTACGTGGTCGTGACCGACATCGGCGGGACCGACGAGTTGTTCGAGCTGGTGGTTGCCGATGCCGACGGCTACAACCCGCAGACCGTGGTGCGCAACACTCAGCCCTTGCTGTCACCGGCCTGGTCGCCCGATGGGCGGCGGCTGGCCTATGTGTCGTTCGCCACCGGGCGGTCGAACGTGATCGTGCAGGACTTGTTTACCGGCCAGACCGATATTGTCAGTTCCAGCCGGGGCATCAATGGCGCGCCGGCCTTTTCGCCCGATGGTCGGCGACTGGCGGTCAGCCTTTCGGCCGGTGGCAGTCCTGATATCTGGGTCATCGACCTTGAAAACGGCCGCCGCCAGCAGCTCACCCATCACTGGTCGATCAATACCGAACCGGCCTGGTCGACCGATGGTCAACGCATCTTTTTTACCTCGGATCGGGCCGGTCGGCCGCAGATTCACGTCATGAATGCCGACGGCAGCAACCTGGAGCGTGTCACCTTTGAAGGCCGCTTCAATGCGCGCCCGTCCATCGGCATGGAAGATCGTTTCCTGGCCGTCATTCACAGCGATGGCGATAACGATTTCCGGATCGCGATTTACGATCGCGAAAATGATCGTTTGCGTGTATTATCTAACGGCCGGTTGGACGAGTCACCGAGCTTTGCACCGAACGGCAGCATGGTACTGTACGCCGCCCGCGAAAACGGGCGAGGCGTGCTTGCCGCTGTTTCAGCGGACGGCAGAATTCGGCAGCGACTGGTTGCCAGTGAGGGCGATGTCCGGGAGCCGGCCTGGTCACCCATCATCCGTTAGTTTTTGTCATCAACATCACTCGATAGGAATCGGGAGTTTTCATGAAAACTGCACTGCGTTTTACCGCCCTGCTCATGCTGGTTGCCTTCCTGGCTGCCTGCGCCCGCGACGTCCGTGAAGAGCCACCGGCTCCGGAACCGCCTCCTCCTCCTCCGGCCCCGGTGGAAGTGGACCGTCTGGATCCGCGTGATTTCACTGATGCGCGCAACCTGGATAACCCGGATAGCCTGCTCAGCCAGCGGACCATCTATTTTGAGTTCGACCGCTCGAATGTGCGGGCCCAGTTCATGCCGATTGTTGATGCCCATGCCGCGTTTATCCGTGCCAACCCCAGTGCCCGTGTGATCCTGGAAGGTCACACCGACGAGCGTGGTTCGCGCGAGTACAACCTGGGTTTGGGCGAGCGTCGGGGTACCTCGGTGCAGGATTTGCTGGTCGCGTCCGGTGTTCCGGCGCGCCAGATCGAGGTGGTCAGCTTCGGCAAGGAGCGCCCGGTGTGCCGCGAAAGCAATGAAGATTGCTGGCAGCGTAATCGGCGCACGGAGATCGTCTACACCGCCCGCTAATGGCTGTGCTGCGATCTTCTATGAAAACTCTGGCGACGGCGATGGCCCTGGCCGTCGCCGTCAGCCTGCCGGCGCAAGCACAGGATTCCACCCTGCTGGTTTCCCAGATGCAGCAGCTGCTCGAAGAGATACGGGAACTGCGTGGCATGGTGGAGTCGCAGCAGCGCGAGATCGAGAATCTGCAAAGGCGGCAGCGCGCCCAGTTTCTCGATCTGGATCAACGCCTGCAGCAGTTGGCGGGTGGAGCGCCCTTGACAGCGCCTATGGACGTTTGGCGTGAGTCAGAGCACGACGACGACGCGGAGACCGGCGACGAGCGTCCCGCAGGTGCCCCAATAGCCGATCTGCCGGAAGTGCGAGCACCAATCGATGCGCAGATGGAAATCACCCCTCTGCCGGCTGCGGTGGCTGCTGCTCCGCGCGACCTCGGTACACCGACACCCGATGAGCAGGCGGCTTACGATCGGGCGTTCCGGGCCTTGCGCGAGCAGCGCTTTGGCGATGCGGCGGAAGGCTTCTCCGATTTTCTCGATCGCTTCCCGGATTCCGGTTACGCGCCCAATGCGCTTTACTGGTTGGCCGAAACCTACTACGTCACGCGCGATTTCGAAACCGCCCTGGCGTTTTTCAACCAGCTGCGGGATCGCTACCCGGGCAGCAGCAAGGATGGTGATGCCCTGCTCAAGATCGGCTTTAGCCATTTCGAGCTGCGCCAGTGGAACCAGGCCCGCGCCGCCCTGGAACAGGTGCGCAGCGAGCATCCCAACACCACCCTGGCGCGTCTGGCCGATACCCGGCTGCGGGACATGCGTCTGGCGGGGCATTTTTAGAATCAAGCTTTCAGGGTTCAGGTTTCAGGGTTCAGGAAAAGCTTGACTGCGCTCGACCTGAACCCCGAACCCTGAACCCCGAACCCTGTCCTTTATGTCCTCCGAAACCCGGCTGAAAATCACCGAAATCTTCGGCTCCATCCAGGGCGAGTCCGATCTGGTGGGCTGGCCGACCGTGTTTGTGCGGTTGACCGGCTGCCCGCTGCGTTGTCGCTGGTGCGACACGCCTTATTCCTTCCACGGCGGCGAGTGGCTGGACTTCGAGGCTATCCTCGACCGGGTACGCGATTTTGGTTTTTCGCGTGTTTGTGTCACCGGCGGCGAGCCTTTGGCCCAACAACGCTGTTTAGAGCTTCTGCGCCTGCTTTGCGACGAGGGTTATACGGTATCGCTGGAAACCAGCGGTGCACTGGATGTCGCGCCGGTGGATGCCCGCGTGATCAAGGTGCTTGATTTCAAGGCGCCCGGCTCGGGTGAAGAGCCGCGCAATCTTTGGGCTAACCTCGAACACTTGAACGCGCAAGACCAGATCAAGCTGGTTATCGCCGACCGCGCGGATTTTGACTGGGCTCGACATCAGATCGCTGAACGTGGGTTGGATCGCTGGCAAGTCCTGCTGTCGCCAGTCTGGGATGAATTGCACCCGCGGGAACTGGCCGACTGGATATTGGAGTCAGGGGTCCGCGCACGCCTGCAGGTGCAACTGCACAAGTATCTTTGGGGCAATCTGCCGGGGCACTGATACTAACCCGGGCTGGCCAAAGCTTTGGTATTCTGAAGATCGTCGGTCTGCTTTCGGCGGCAGCGGCTGGCAGCAGACGGTCCTTTCATCAGGAGTGGCAAATGGCTCATATCGTTTGGACGCCCGATCTGGATACGCAAATCGAGGTCATTGATCGCCAGCATCGCAGGATTGTCGATTACATCAACGCGCTGGACGACGCAATCGAGGCCGGTGATCGAGCGCAAGTGGCGCAGGTTCTGGACCAGCTGGTGGATTACACGCTATCGCATTTTGCGTTCGAAGAAAGCCTGATGGAAGACGCCGGCTATCGTTTTGTCAACGCGCACCGGCGGGTACACGAGGTGTTCACCAAACGGGTTGCGGATTATCAGCGTCGCTTTGCCGCCGGTGAGGAGATAGCGGCCGAATTGCAAAAGACCTTGCAGACCTGGCTGATCAACCATATCCGTAACGACGACAATGACTACGCCGCCGACGTGCGCAAGAAAATGGGCAAGACCGCGGCCAAACCGGATGCCGGTTGGTTGAAAACTCGTCTCAGACAGTTTTTCAGCAGGGGGTGAATCCATGAGTACCCCGGCTATCCAATGGAGTGACGAACTGAGCACCGGAATCCCGGTGATTGATGGACAGCATCAGCGCATCATTGGCTATATCAACGACCTGAAGCAGGCCCGGTGCCAACAGGGCGTGGCCGAAACGCTGGGTGAACTGCTGGACTACACCCTCTCGCACTTCGAATTTGAAGAAGCCCTGATGGAAGAGGCCGGCTACGATGGGTTGGAAGAGCATAAGCGCACTCATGATGCCTTCAGGGGCCGTATCGAAGCCTTTGCCGCCAGACATGCCCGCGGCGAGGATATTTCCGAACAGGTGGTGGACTTGCTGACCCAGTGGCTTTACGACCACATCGCGGAAGATGACGGCAGTTACGGACCTTACATACGGCAATTGCAGATCAAGCGGCCCGACGAGCACCAGACCTGGATGCAGCGCCTCTTGCGTCGTTTTTCAAACTGAACGGGCCAGCCATGACGATGCTGTTCCCAAAGGCAGGACAAACATGGATCTGAAACGAACTCTCGATCAAGTCAAAGCCGCGGTTGCCGAAGCCGGAGCGGCCATTCTGGAAATCTACTCGGATCCGGATCGATTCGAGACCGAGCACAAGGAAGACCACAGCCCACTGACCGCGGCTGATCTGGCCTCGAACAAATTGCTTGTGGCGCGTCTGCAGGAACTCACACCCGATATTCCGATTCTGTCCGAGGAATCGAAACAGGCGCCGTGGCACGACCGCAAGCATTGGCAGCGCTGCTGGGTGGTGGACCCACTGGACGGGACCAAGGAGTTCCTCAAGCGCAACGACGAGTTCACTGTCAATGTGGCGCTGGTCCGCGATCATCAGCCCGTCCTTGGCGTGGTCTACGCCCCCGCCTTGCAGAAGTGGTACTTTGCCGCCCGCCACGAAGGCGCCTGGCGACAGGAGGGCAGGGGCGTCATGGATCGGATTCAGGTTGCCGAAAAAACGCCTGAGCGCCCGTGGAAAGTGGTGGGTAGCCGCTCGCACAACACGGCCGAAGTCGATGCATTCGTGGCCGCGCTGGGAGATGCCGAACTGGTCAGCATGGGCTCATCGCTCAAGCTGTGCCTGGTCGCCGACGGGAGTGCCGATGTCTATCCGCGGCTGGGGCCAACCAGCGAATGGGATACTTGCGCCGCTCAAGCCATCGTCGAACTGGCCGGTGGCCAGGTGCTTAATGCCGAAACCGGTGAGCCCTTGCGCTACAACGCGCGCGAGTCCATCCTCAATCCGCACTTTATTGCCTGCGCCAGCCCTGACCCGGCCTGGTTCAAACGCTAATTTGAGTCGGCGCGGGTCTCCGAGGCCCGTGCCCGCCGCCGGCACTCTTCTTCGCTGATCTCGGGGCGAGCGCCATCGGCGGTGATGCAGCGGCACACGCCGGTTTCCGGCGATTCGGCGCAGAACAGTCGGTCGGGCTCGCTGCGTCGCAGCGCTTCCGGCAGGCGAATTTGCGGGCGACCCTCGCCTTCGCTCCATTGAGCCGGTAGCGGCCGATCCATGGCCAGCCAGGCGCCGGTGCCCAGCGCGACCACAATCAGCAACAGCATCCAGCCGGGCCGTTTCCAGAATGGCGATTGGTCGATCATGGCTGAATCATAACAGTCCACCCTCCCGGCCCATGGCCCGGGAGGGTGGACGTAAAGCTGTCGCTATCAGTTCTCGCTCTCTTCCTCGGCGAAGTCGCCGGCCACGGCGAAGCTCATGCGCGCCGGGTCGAAATGGCGGCGCACGGCCTCGTTGATGGTTTCGGCATCCAGCGCCAGCAGGGCCTGCTCGAAGCGCTGCTGGGCGAACATGTCGCGATCGAG
>SLJA01000060.1 GCA_007135355.1 Wenzhouxiangella sp. | reverse complement strand
TGAACGGTGTCGGAATCAGCCAGGTAAAGACCTGCAGCAGACGACGCGATTCGTACAGCGTGCCGCGATACAGCTGCCAGGCCGCCAGCAGATACACCGCGATAAAGATCAGGCCCAGCGCGACCATGACGCGGAATGACCAGAACACGATGCCCACCGGTGGGCGCTCATCGGCAGGTACCTCGAGCAGGCCCGGAACCACCCCGCTGGGGCTCTTGGTCAGGACGATGCTGGCCAGGTAGGGGATGCTGATTTCAAACAGGTTGCGCTCGTTGGCTGCGTCCGGAATGGCGAACAGGATCAGCGGCGCTCCCGCCTTGGTTTCCCAGGCGCCTTCCATGGCTGCCACCTTCATCGGCTGATGCTCGAAGGTGTTCAAACCATGCTCATGGCCGACAAATAGCTGCAGCGGGGTCGCCACCGCCAGCATGATGACGCACATCTTGAGCGCCTTCTTGCTGGTCTCGATGTTGCGACCGTTGCGCAGATACCAGGCGCTGACGCCGGCAACCACGATGCCGCCGGTAATGAAGGAAGCCAGCGCCATGTGTCCGAAGCGATAGGGGAACGACGGGTTGAAGATGGCCTGGACCCAGGAGGTCATCTGCACCATGCCATCCACCATTTCGGTTCCGGCAGGCGTATGCATCCAGCTGTTGGCCGACAGGATCCAGAATGATGAAATGAATGTGCCGATCGCGACCATGCAGGCCGAGAACAGATGCATGCCTTTTGGCACCTTGTCGCGACCGAACAGCAGTACGCCGAGGAAGGTGGCCTCAAGGAAAAACGCCGTGACCACCTCGTAACTCAGCACGGGTCCTAAGAAGTTGGAGGCTGAAAAGGCGAAATTGCTCCAGTTGGTACCGAACTGGAAGGCCATGACAATGCCCGATACCACGCCCATGCCGAAGACCACGGCAAACACCTTGATCCAGAACTTCGACAGTTTCAGATAGACCGGATTATTGGTACGGAAGTGCAGGGCTTCCAGCACCGCCACATAGGCCGCCAAGCCAATGGTAAATACCGGAAAAATAGCGTGAAAAGATACAACGAATGCGAACTGAATTCGCGAGATGAGGATCGGATCGAGTTCCATGCGACCAGCCTTTTTGGAGCCGACGCGTAGTATACATAATCAATCGCTGATTTATGTCAGCAGCGACGACTGACGGCGCCTTATTCGAGCCCGAAAACCGATACGATCAAGCGCCGTTGATGTGGGCGATGACGATGTTCCCACAAATAAATGCCTTGCCAGGTTCCCAGCGCCAGCCGACCCTGCACTACGGGTATGGACAGATCGCTCTGGGTCAGGGCGCTACGCACATGGGCGCACATGTCGTCGGGGCCCTCGGCGGTATGGATGTAGCGCGGGTCGCCGTCGGGTGCCAGGTCGGAAAAGAAGGTTTCCAGATCGATGAGCACATCCGGGTCGGCGTTTTCGCTGATCAGCAGCGATGCCGAGGTGTGGCGGATGAAGACCGAGCACAGCCCGCTGCGGATGCCGGAGCCGTTGACCACCTCGGCCACCTCCCGGGTCACCTCCAGAAGCTGGCGGCCGGCGGTCCGGATGGTCAATTCGCGTTGCGTGAACCGGTTCATTTCAACTCCGCCAGCAGTTCGGCCTGATGGGCATCCTGCAGCGGCTGTAAAACTTCGTTCAACTCCCCCTCCAGGATTCCGTCCAGTGCGTACAGGGTCAGCCCGATGCGGTGATCGGTCAAGCGCCCCTGCGGAAAGTTGTAGGTGCGGATTCTCTCCGAGCGGTCGCCGGAGCCCACCTGGAGCTTGCGCTCGGCCGCACGCTGGCTGCGCTGGGTCTCACGCTCGACCTCGAGCAAGCGAGCGCTGAGCAGGCTCATGGCGCGGCTCTTGTTCTTGTGCTGCGAGCGCTCGTCCTGGCACTCGACAACGATGCCGGAGGGCAGGTGAGTGATGCGGATGGCTGAATCAGTGGTGTTGACGTGCTGGCCGCCGGCGCCGGATGAGCGGAAGGTGTCGATGCGCAGGTCGGCCGGGTTGATGTCGATAGCGTCAACCTCGTCGACCTCCGGCAGGATGGCCACGGTGCAGGCCGAGGTGTGGATGCGGCCCTGCGACTCGGTGGCCGGCACCCGCTGCACGCGATGAGTGCCGGATTCGAATTTCAGGCGCGAGTAGGCGCCGCGGCCGATGATGCGGGCGATCACCTCGCGATAGCCGCCGGCCTCGCCGGGCTGGGCCGACAGGATCTCGACCGTCCAGCCCTGGCGCTCGGCGTAGCGGGTATACATGCGCAGCAGGTCACCGGCAAACAGGCCGGCCTCCTGGCCACCGGTGCCGGCGCGGATCTCGAGGAAAATGTTGCGCTCGTCGTTGGGGTCTTTCGGCAGTAGCAAGCGCTGCAGTTCGGCGCTCAGAGCCGATTGGCGCTGATCGAGCCCGGCGATCTCCTCCGCGGCCAGCTCGCGCAGTTCGCGCTCGCCTTCGTTCAGCATTTCATGCGCCTCTGAGCGGGCCGTTTCGCACTCGTTCCAGGCCCGCCAGACGCCGATGATGGGGTCGAGTTCGGCGTACTCCCGCGAGTAGGCCTGAAAGCGGCGCTGGTCGCCGATGACTTCAGGCTCCGAGAGCAGACGCGACAGTTCCTCGAACCGCTCGCTGACCTCGTTGAGTCGTTGCCGAATGCCGCTGTCCATGCGCTTCAATCACGCTCCAGAAAGTAAAAGCGGGCAGCCTCAAGCAGGGCCTCATCGTCGCTTTCAGCGGCCTGGCGCACGCGGACGCTGGGTCCGTGCAGCAGGCGATTGACCAGGCGATGTCCAAGCCGTTTGACCACGTCTTCGGCCGGGCGACCGCCGGACAACTCCTGCAGGGCTTGCTGCAGCAGTGCATCGCGCTCGGCCTGGGCGCGTTGCCTGAGATCTTTCAAGGTGGCGCTGGTGGCCTGCAGACGCAACCAGCGCTCGAACGCAACCACTTCAGACTCGATGATCTCCATGGCCTTGTGCAGTGCCGCCATGCGCTCTTTCTGACCGGATTCGATAATCGCGTGCAGGTCGTCGATGGTGTAAAGAAACAAGTCGGCCAGTTCGCCGCTGCCGGGCTCGATATTGCGTGGTACCGACAAGTCCAGGGCAAACATGGGTTGATGCCGGCGCTGGTTGATGGCCTGACGAAACATGTCGCGGGTCAGAATCGGCACCTTGCTACCGGTGCAGGCCAGCACCAGGTCGTAGTCGCGCAGCACTTGCGGCACTTGTGCGAATTCGGCCGTGCCGGCCCCGAGGCGACCGGCAAGGTCGCGCGCCCGCTCCGGGCTGCGGTTGGCGATGGTCATCTTGCGAATCCCGTGATCGCGATAATGCACGGCGCATTCCTCGATCATTTCGCCGGCCCCGATCATCAGTACGCGCAGGGCATCCAGCGAACCGAATATCTGGCGGGCCAGGCGCAGCGAGGCAAACGGCAGTGTCACCGGGTTCTGGCCAATCGGGGTTTCCGTGCGGACCCGCTTGGCGCCGGCAAAGGCATGCTGAAACATGCGGTCCAGCTTGCTGTCCAAGCAGCCGATCTCATGCGCCAGCTGCCAGGCCTGCTTGACCTGGCCGCCGATCTGGGGCTCTCCAATCACCATTGAATCGGCGCCGCTGATGACCTTCATCAGGTGAAAAATGGCGGCGGCCTGATCGAGATGGTAAAGATGCTCCTGATACTGGCCCGGGTCCAGTCCATGCCAGTCATGCAGCCAGTCCATGACCAGGCGCGTGATAGGCTTCCGGCTGGCGGTGTAAATCTCGGTGCGGTTGCAGGTGCTGACGATGGCGCAGCCCATCACCTCCGGGGTTGCCGCCAGGCTGCGGAGTGCATCGGGCAGGCTTTCCGCGGCAAAAGCCAGTCGTTCCCTGATCGCGATCGGGGCGGTGTGGTGGCTGATACCAACGGACGAAAGGGACATACTGAAAAAAATGCCGGACAAACTCACCATTGTGACCTTGGAAGCAAGGCAGTTCAAGAGCCTTGCAGCCTGCCTGGTGCTGACCTTGGCCATTTCCGGGTGCGCAACGCCACCCCGCTCGGACTCGCACGAGCGCGCCGATTCTTCACCAGGCACCGCATCCTACACTGAAGCAGAGCGGCTGGAGGAAGTCTCGGCGCTTTTGCAGCAGGCCGAGCACAGCCGGCTCATGGGAGACCAGGACAGCATTCTGGACGCCTTGCTTGCAGCAGCACGGATCGCCGAGGATTCGGAGCTGACGCGGCAGGCCGTGGCCATGGCCTGGCGCATGAGCGCTTGGTCAGCGCTGGTTGAAGCTGCCGAGCTGTGGCGTGCTGATGCCCCGCAGTCTGATGATGCGCGTCGTCTCTTGGCACTGGGCCTGCTCAACAGCGGCCGCAGCGATGAGGCCACCGCGCTGTTGGGCGAGTGGTTGCTTGATGCCGAAGATGACGCGCGGCAGGAAGCGCCCTGGCGTGAACTCACTCAGTTGCTGGCGGCTGCCGAAGACCCCGAGGTGGCTGATCGGGTGTTCGATGCTGTTGTGCAGCTGGCCCAGCTTTCCCCCGATGATGCGGCGGTCTTGAGTGCCCGCAGTCGCCTGAATTGGCAGCTGGATCGGCCGGATATGGCCCTGGACCTGGCCCTGGCCGCGGCACAGCGTTCAGGTTCGCGCGAGCACCTGGTCTGGGCGGCGCAGTTGTCTTCGGCATTTGACGACTATGAGCAAGCGCTGACACTTTATCGTCAGGCCCGGGCGCTGGATCCGGATGACGTGGTCCTGGGGCTGTCGGAGGCCGAGGCCCTGCGCCAGTTGGATCGTATCGACGAGGCCTTGCGCGTGCTCGAACAACTGGAACCTACCCTGGATGTGCTCTACAGCATCGCCAGCTACAGCCATCTCAGCGACCGCCCTGCCGAGGCGCGCGAGGCCTGGGAGCTGATGGCCGCCTGGGCCCCGATCGAGGATGTCAATCAGCATGCCTTCATGGTGGCCTGGCTGGCGGAAATACTGGAAATGCCGGAACAGGCGGCCGCCTGGTACTCGCGTGTGCGCGGTGGACCCAATGTGGATCGTGCCTTGCTGCGCCGGGCGATCTTGCTGGCCGATGCGGACCGCATCGACGAGGCGCGCCAGATGCTGGTTCTGGCGCGCGACACCGAACAACGCGATCTGCGTGAACAGGCCTGGCTGATCGAAGCGGAGTTGCTGCGCGAAGCGGGGCGCTCGACGGACGCGGTCGGCTTGCTGGGCGAAGCCTTGCGGGAAGCGCCAAGCAGCATCCCGCTGCTGTACTCTCGCGCCATCAACGCGATCGAAATGGATGATCTGGAACTGGCCGAACAGGATCTCCGCCGCATTATTCAGATCGATGCCGATAATGCCATGGCCTTGAACGCCCTGGGCTACACCCTGACCGACCGCACCACCCGCCATGCCGAGGCCTATCGCCTGATTCGACGCGCGCTGGAGCTGTCACCCGATGAGCCCGCCATTCTGGACTCCATGGGTTGGGTGTATTTCCGCCTGGGACGTCCCGAGACCGCGCTGGGCTATCTGGAGCAGGCTCTGGAGGGCGAGGATAATCCGGAAATCGCGGCCCATCTGGGCGAGGTGTTGTGGTCTCTCGATCAGTCCCAGCGGGCCCGCGAAGTTCTGCACGCGGCCTGGGAGCGGCATCCGGAGGACCGTCATCTGGCCGACACCATGGAACGGCTGGAGTTGTGGCCATGACGGTGAGTTTCCTGCGCCTGGCGACAATCTTCGCTGCTGTTGTGCTGCTGGCTGCGTGCGCGGTCAGGGAGCCGCGGCCGGAAGGGGCCTGGTTGAACGAGCGCGATGCATGGTTTGCAGACCACCCGAACTGGCAAGTCTCCGGCCGGCTGGCGCTGTCGGATGGCGAGCGCGGCGGCCAGATGGCCTTCGACTGGCGGGCCGAGGGCGATCAGCACGAGGTTCAGCTGCGAACCGTGGCCACGGGCAAGCGCTGGCGGTTGCTGTTCAATGAATCCAGTGCGCTGCTGGAGGGGAGCGATATTGGGCTGGTGCGCGGGCCTGATCCGGATATTCTGGTGGCCGAAGTGGTGGGTTGGCCCATCCCGGTCAGCCAGCTGGTGTACTGGTTGCGGGGGCTGGAGGGGCCGGCGGGCGAGCGGGTGCGGTTTGCCGCCGATGGCACCATGGCGGAAATTGTCGCGCCACCCTGGGTTCTGGAATATCAGCGCTTTTCGCAGCCGCCACAGGGGCCTTTGATGCCGACCCGCATCCAGGCCAGCAGTCCGCCGCACCAGGTCAGGGCAGTGATGCGCGATTGGCGTTGGCCGGACCCCGGGCCCTGAATTTGTCGTTATAATGCGCGCCTGGATCGGGTGTGAAGCGCCCTGATCCGCGGAATTGCTTTGCTGGGACGTCGCCAAGCTGGTTAAGGCACGGGGTTTTGATCCCCGCATTCGCAGGTTCGAGTCCTGCCGTCCCAGCCATTTTTTCATTCCGGGTTGTCAAAAGCGAAGCGGGTGCGCTCTTGAAAGACTCCTCTGTCATGGTGTTCACCGGGAAGGCGAACCCGGAACTCGCTCGGGCCATCGCCGACTGCCTGGGAACCTCTCTGGGCCGGGCCAACGTCGGCAATTTCAGCGACGGCGAGACCCTGGTCGAAATCATGGAAAACGTCCGCGGTCGCGACGTTTACGTGATCCAGCCCACCTGCCAGCCCGCGGCCGAAAACTTTATGGAACTGCTGGTCATGGTCGATGCCCTGATTCGCGCATCGGCCTTCCGCGTGACCGCGGTCATTCCCTATTTCGGCTACGCGCGCCAGGATCGCCGTCCGCGCTCTTCGCGCGTGCCGATTACCGCCAAGGTGGCCGCGCGCATGATCAGCGTGGTCGGCACGCACCGCGTGGTGACCGTCGACTTGCATGCCGACCAGATCCAGGGATTTTTTGACATTCCGGTCGACAACGTCTACGCCTCACCCCTGACCCTGGCCGACATCTGGAAACACTACACCTCCGACGAGATCATCGTCGTCTCGCCCGATGTCGGCGGCGTGGTGCGTGCCCGCGCCATCGCCAAACGCCTGGACGCGGATCTGGCCATCATCGACAAGCGCCGTCCGCGCGCCAACGAAGCGACGGTAATGAACCTGATCGGCGATGTCGAAGGCAAGATCTGCGTGCTGGTTGACGACATGATCGACACCGCCGGCACGCTGTGCGCCGCCGCCGGTGCGCTCAAGGAAGAGGGCGCCCGGCGCGTGGTGGCCTATTGTGTCCATCCTGTTCTCTCGGGCCAGGCCATTGACAACATTCGCAACTCCAGGCTGGATGAAATCGTGGTCACCGACACCATTCCCTTGAGCGAGGCGGCGCGTGAGTGCGGCCGGATTCGCCAGCTATCGGTCGCGCCCATGCTGGCCGAGACCATCCGGCGCATGTCGGAGGGCGAGTCGGTCAGTTCCTTGTATGTCGATTGATCGGCCGCGGCTCCGTCAGCTATAGCCAATCCACACCGCGATCATCATCGCGAGTGAGCCGGCGATCAGCAGCTTGACGATCAGCGGGAAGATGAAGCGGAACCAGCGGTCGTAGGGAATCCCGGCCAGGCCGATGATGCCCATCAGCACCGCGTTGGTCGGCACGA
>SLJA01000179.1 GCA_007135355.1 Wenzhouxiangella sp. | reverse complement strand
CGCGCGGCTTCACTTCGGGCTTTTTCGATCAGACGTTCATCGGCTGACAAGGTAATATTTTTCATTGAATGCGCCTATGTGCACACAGGCGCACATAATACCATCCAGGCGGCCTGCCGGAACATCAACGGCGTCAGGGCAACTCGATCGGCGCACTCGCGCCCATGCCCGGACCCAGGATGATGGCGTTTTCCAGCACGCGCATGGCCCCCAGCTGGGCGCCGCGGAAGGCCGGAGCGTGGGCGAACAGGATGACCTGGCCGCGGCCGACGGATTCGCGCGTGACCCAGGCCGCCGAGGCGACGCGCTCGCGCGCTTCCGGCCATAGCAGGCCGCCGGCGCGAACGCGCAGCGCCTGGCCTTCGGGCACCGGCGCCCAGCCGACCAGGCTCGCTTCGCTGTCGGCCGCGCCATAGACGCCGATACGCAGCGGGGCTTCGACCGGCGGATGGCTCATCAGCACCGGCGAGTTGGAAAACAGCACGGTCAGGAAGTCATTGCCGCCGGCGTTGAGCCAGTGACGGGTATCGGCGCGCGCGGCGACTAGGGCGCCGGAGGGCATGAACTGGCGCTGCCACTGATCGCGGCGCTGGCGCTCGTCGCCAGAAGGCAGATCCGGCGTAGCGGCCCAGGGATAGGTCTGGGTCGACGCCGTATGACCCCAGGTGGCGGCCGAATGACCGGTGGCTGCAGCAGGCAGCGGCTGAGTCAAGGCCAGCCATTCGCGATAGAGCGCATCCTGATACGGTGCGAGTTCGCCGTCGATAACCTGCTCGATACTGCGCACCCGGACCCAGGGCTCTTCGCCGCTGATCAAGGCGCGGGTAGCGTTGCCGGCTGCGATCAGCGTGCCACCGGCGCGCACCCAGTCTTCCAGTTGCGCCAGCAGCGCCGGCGGCAACGATCCGCCGCCCCAGCCCCAGCGCTCGGGCAGGTAGATGACGTTGTAGCGACGCAAATCCATGTTGGCCGCGCGGTCTTCGTCCAGGTGACTGTGGCGCAGCCCCAGCCGATGATCCAGCAAATACCAGACCGCTCCGAAGTCCAGCATGTTGGTCGACCCGCGGCCAATCAAGGCCACGTCCGGCCGCTGCAGCACGCGCCATTCATGGCCACCCAGATCGGCCAGATCGCCGGGTGCGCGGCCGTGGTCAATCGCATGCACGGCAAGGCCTAAATCGGCGGCGACGCGCTGGACGCGCTCGGCCCAGTCCTCCAGCTGCCGATTGTCGTCCAGGGTGATGACTATCGAACCGATGGGCAGATCGACGTCGCTCAGGCGCGAGGCCGAACGTGCCGCCCGCACCTGCAGACCCTGCTGCAGCAGTCGGCCGGCCAGGGCATTGGCCCGGTCATCGGCTCCCGATACGGCCAGAGCGATGGTGCCGCGGCCGACCTCGACCGGCACCGCAGAGGGGCGATCCTGCGCTTCGATGCGCTCCAGGTGGGCATCCAGATGCTCCGGCACGGTCAACGCCGGCAGGCCGAACATCATGCTGATGTTCCAGCCGGTGGTGTCGTAAATCGTGCTGCGGCCTTCGCGCAGGATGCGTTCACGCTCGGCACGCAAGGCCGACTCGCTCATTTGCGGATCGAATTCGAACATGGCCGCCAGAAGGCGGGCTTCGGGCTGGCGGTTGCGCAGCACGATGGAACCAGCAGGCAAGGTCTCGTTGCTCAGCTCGCGCCCAAGCTGATCAGTGGCGCGCGCCACGCGTACATCGCGGGTCAAGCGATAGGCCTCGAACTCCTGGATCCGGACCAGATCCAGCAAATCATCCAGCCGGCCCTGGTTGGCCGTAGGCAAAATCACAAAACTGCGATTGCCGTACGGGCCGCCGGCCGAGACCACGTTGGCGCGGTCGGCGGCGAACTGCTCCAGCATGTTGGTGCGCTCGCGGCGGAACGTCTCCAGATTGGCGAAAGTGGACAACACCTGATGATGGACCGACTGCAGGTAGCTGATCAGGTTGGTCGGCCGCTGCACGCCGTCCTCGGCCAGGCGCGCCTGCTCGTAAAGAATGCCCTGGGCACCGCGCAAGGAGGCCCAGGCGTCGGTGTAGCCGGGGTACCAGTCCTCGTGCCACTCGCCTGAATAGTAGGGATAACCGAAGCGGTCGAAAGCCGCGGCCTGGTCGTCGGCAAACACCTGACCCATGCTTTGGCGATAGGGCGGCAGATGCGGGTTGTGCGGCTCGCGGGCCGGGGAGAACAGGTAGGTATCCTGCGCGCCCATTTCATGCGCGTCGACAAACATCAGCGGGCGCCAGCGAATAATATGCGGCATGCGCAGGCGGGTTTCCGGATGTCGGGCATAAATCCAGTCGCGGTTGAGATCGAACAGGTAATGATTGCCGCGCCCGAACGGCCAGTAGCCGGTATGCAGCAGCGACTGATCGTCGACATTGGGGTGCCGGCCGCGATGCTGGTCCAGCGCATTCTGGAAGCGCTCGCTGCCGTCCGGGTTCATGTTGGGGTCGATGATGATGATCAGCTCATCAAGCAGCCGGGCGGTGGTGTCCGAGCGATCGGCCGCCAGGTGGTACATCACCGCCAGGGCCGCGTCGGAGCCGGAGCTTTCGTTGCCGTGGATGGTATAGCCCAACCAGGCCACGCCCGGCAACTCCGCGATCAAGCGATCACGCTCGGCGCTGCTCAAAGCCCTCGGGTCGGCCAGGCGCGCCATGCCGTCCTGCACCTCTTCGCCGCGGTCCAGGTTTTCCGGGCTGGAGATGACCAGATAGACCATCGGCCGGCCTTCAAAAGACGGTCCGAATTCGACCAGTTCGACGCGTTCCGATGCCTCGGCCAACAGACGCGAGTAGGCGTCGATCTGGGCCGAGTTGGCGGTGCGCTGACCGACCGGAAAGCCCAGCACGGTCTCCGGCGCCGGAATGGCCGGGTCATGATCGGCATCTTCCGGGTACAGGGATTGCGTATAGACCAGGCCAGGCAACTCGGCCACGGCCAGCGGTTCATAGGGGGTCTGGTTCTGGGCAACGGCAGTCAGCGGCAGCAGTACCAGGATAAGCAGTCTGATCATCAATTCCAATGTCCTTCAAAGCTCTGAGTTGCAATGCGGAAACTCCGCTCGGGAAGTGTAACGGCAGATCGACTTACGAACCATTCGGTGTCCATCCTTCCCAGTCGAAGCGCGACAGGCGGGCCAGCTCCTCCGGCTCCATTAACCGCTCGAAGCGCCGATTGCCGATGACCCAGGTGGGATAGCTGGTAATGTCGTTGGCCACACACTCAAACGCGACTCCGCCGCCGCGGCCGCCCGGCGAGCATTCGACGTAAGGCAGGTGGCGCGCGGCCTGACCGAACAGGCGGTTCTGATCCTGGCAGCTGGGGCACCAGGAAGCGCCATAGTACAGCGCGCCGGTGCGCTCCAGATGCAGGGCCAGATCGCGCAGACGTGGGTCTTCAGGCGGCTGGAACCAGCCGGCATACAGCGCATGCAACAGCACCAGCACCACCGCCACCATGGCGCCCTGCCCGGCCAGGAAGCCCGCCCAAGGCATACCCGGCGCAGATTCGGGACGGCGAAAGCTCAGCAACAAAAACAGCGCCGTGATGATCCCCAGCGAGATCAGGCACCAGAAGCACAAAGCCTGCAGCGCAAGCCAGCCGGCCGCGGTGAGGTAGGCACTGAAAACCGTGCCGAAGAACGACAGCAACCAGAGCCGCTGCCAACGCTTCAGCCGTGGCCGGCTCAGACCGGCGATCAGGGCCATCAAGGCGTACAGCAGAAAACCCCAGATCGCCACCGGGATTCCGAGCAGCAGCGACCAATGGCTTTGCTGAATCAGCTCACACTCGCTACCCTCACCGCAAAACAGCGGTGCTGCGCTGCTCATACCGGTGATAGCCAGGTAGGCCGTCACCAACATACCCGCCGCGGCCAAAATCACCACCGGCCAGTCCGGTGAATAAACCCTGCCGCCCCCGCGGCCAGGCTGAGACAGCTGGGATGTCTTGCGTTTTTTTCTTGACATGGCAGAAATCCTGATTTTCCTGATGGGCTGGGCTTTTTCGCCATTTTCGTCCGGGCACGGGATTTTTTCGCACTGCATTAAGACTTGATACAGTAGGGTGCTTATTTCGCATCCGCCAGACCCGGGTCAAAGCCGTGAACAAACGATTCGATACGCTACACCATCCAGATTTCGAGCGGGATTCCTGTGGCTTCGGCCTGGTCGCGCGGCTGGACAACCAGCCCCGAGCCTCGGTCATCGAAGATGCCCTGGCCGCCTTGTGTCGCCTGACCCACCGTGGTGCCGTGGCGCCGGACGGCAAGACCGGCGATGGCTGCGGCATCCTCATTCGCAAGCCCGAGAGATTCCTGCGCACGGCCGCCGCTGATGCCGGCATCACCGCGCATGCGCTGTTTGCGGCGGGTACAGTGTTCATGGCCAACGAGCCGGATGCGGCTGCTCAGCGTCAGCGTCTGGAAACGGCGCTGCGCGCAGTGGAGCTGATTCCGGCCGGCTGGCGCCGGGTGCCCACCGACCCCGAAGCCTGCGGGGAACCGGCGCGCAAGACCCAACCCCTGATTGAACAAGTCTTTGTCAACGCGCCCGACGGCATGAACGAGGCCGATTTCGAACGACGGCTTTACACCGCTCGTCGACGTTGCGAAGCGGCTACTCCAGCGCAGGAGCGATTTTACGTCGCCAGCCTGTCGTGTCGTACATTGTCCTACAAGGGCATGGTCATGCCCGAATACCTGGCCCAGTTTTACCCGGATCTGCGCCATCCGGACATGCAGGCGTCGGCCATCGTCTTCCATCAACGATTCTCGACCAATACGCTTCCGGCCTGGGAGCTGGCCCAGCCTTTCCGCATGCTGGCTCACAATGGCGAGATCAATACCATCCGTGGCAATCGCAACTGGAGCCGCGCCCGCCGTGCCTTGCTGACCTCCCCGCTGCTGCCATCGCTGGGTGAAATTGACGCGCCGGTCGCCATGCACGGCTCGGACTCCAGTTCATTGGACAACATGCTGGAGCTACTGACCTTGGGCGGCATGTCGCTGCCACGCGCGGTTCGCATCCTGATCCCGCCGGCGTGGCAGACCGCCGACAACCTGGATGGCGATTTGCGCGCTTTCTATGAATTTTTCAGTTTTCACCAGGAGGCCTGGGACGGCCCGGCCGGGCTGGTGATGTGCGACGGCCGCTTTGCCGTGTGTGCCCTGGATCGCAATGGATTGCGCCCCGCCCGCTGGACGCTGACCGACGATCAGACCTTGATCGTAGCCTCGGAAACCGGCGTGGTCGATGTCAGCCCTGAAAACGTGCTGCGCCGCGGCCGCCTGGGACCAGGGCAGATGCTGGTCGCCGACCTCGAAGCCGGCCAACTACTGGAAAGTGCCCAGCTCGACGAGAAGATGAAAAACGCCGAGCCTTGGCAGAACTGGCTCAAGAGCGGCATCCAGTATCTGGACTCCGAGCTGATCGACGTCCACATGGCCGCCGAGCCCTTCGATGACGACACCCTGGCCACCTATCAGAAGATGTTCAACCTCTCGCGCGAGGAGCGCCGCGAGGTCATCCAGGTGCTGGCCCAAACGGAAGCCGAGGCGGTCGGCTCCATGGGCGACGACACGCCCATGCCGGTGTTGTCGACCCGGGTACGTTCGCTGTACGACTGCTTCCGCCAGCAGTTCGCCCAGGTCACCAACCCGCCCATCGACAGCTTGCGCGAGCGCATTGTGATGTCGCTGGAAACCGGCATCGGCCGCAAGGGCAATGTATTCACGCCCGGCCCCGAAATGGCCAAACGCGTGGTGCTGAATTCGCCGGTGCTGTCGCAACGCAAGTTACGCCAGCTGATCAACGCGCCGCAGTTGGGTATCCCGTCGGCCTTCATCGACCTGAATGTTCCGGAGGATCAGCCGCTGGACGAAGCGCTGAAAAGCATGTGCCGGCAGGCCGAGCGCGAGGTTGCCGACGGCAAGCTGATCCTGCTGATCTCGGACCGCTACCTGCAACCAGGCCAGCTGCCGGTGCATGCCTTGCTGGCCACCAGCGCTATCCATCACCACCTGGTCGAAACCGGCCAGCGGCCGCTATGCAGCCTGATCGTGGAGACCGGAACGGCACGTGACCCGCATCATTTTGCTGCCCTGATCGGCTTTGGCGCCACGGCGGTCTATCCCTATCTGGTCTACCAGACGCTGCTGGCCATGGTCAACACCGGCGAGATCGACGAGACCCGCCACCGCTCGCTGGAACTGGGCCGGGCCTACCGCCGCGGCATTCGCAAGGGCCTGTTCAAGATCATGTCGAAGATGGGCATCTCGACCATCAACGCCTACCGCGGCGCGCAGTTGTTCGAGATTGTCGGGCTGGCTGACGAAGTGGTCGATCTGTGTTTCCCGGGCGCGGTCAGTCGCGTCCAGGGCTCGGACTTCGGCGATCTGCACGCCGATCAGAAGGCGCTGGCGCGCTGGGCCTGGGATGTGCGCGTTCCAATCGAGCATGGTGGGCTGTACCGCTATGTCCATGGCGGCGAGTACCACGCCTACAACCCGGACGTGGTCAAGTCGCTGCAGGCGGCCGTGCAGCGCGGCAGCTATGAGCTGTACCAGCAATTCGCCCGCCTGGTCAACGACCGTCCACCGGCTTTCCTGCGCGACCTGCTGGCGCTGACCTCGCCACACGAGCCGATCGACGTCGACCAGGTCGAGTCGGCCGAAGACATTCTGCTGCGCTTTGACTCGGCCGGCATGAGCCTGGGTGCCCTGTCGCCCGAAGCGCACGAGGCCCTGGCGATTGCCATGAATCGCTTGGGCGGGCGCTCCAATTCCGGCGAAGGCGGCGAGGATCCGGCCCGCTACGGCACCGAGAAGACCTCCAAGATCAAGCAGGTTGCTTCCGGTCGTTTCGGAGTCACGCCCGAGTACCTGGTCAACGCCGAGGTCATCCAGATCAAGATCGCCCAGGGCGCCAAGCCCGGCGAGGGCGGGCAACTGCCGGGGCACAAGGTCAACGAACTGATCGCTCGCCTGCGCTACGCCTCGCCCGGCGTGGGGCTGATCTCGCCACCACCGCATCACGACATCTACTCGATCGAAGACCTGGCTCAGTTGATTTACGACTTGAAGCAAGTCAACCCCAGTGCGCTGGTCTCGGTGAAGCTGGTCGCCGAACCCGGCATCGGAACCATTGCCGCCGGGGTGGTCAAGGCCTACGCCGACCTGATCACCGTGTCCGGCTACGACGGCGGCACCGGCGCCTCGCCGCTGACCTCGGTCAAATACGCGGGCGCGCCCTGGGAGTTGGGCATCAGCGAAGTGCGCCAGGTGCTGATGGAAAACAATCTGCGCGACCGCGTGCGCCTGCAGGCCGACGGCGGCTTGAAAACGGGTCTGGACGTGGTCAAGGCGGCCATCCTGGGCGCTGAGAGCTTCGGCTTCGGCACCGCGCCCATGATCGCGCTGGGCTGCAAGTACCTGCGCATTTGTCATCTGAACAACTGCGCCACCGGTGTGGCCACCCAGAATGAAACGCTCAGAACCAAGCACTTCATCGGCCTGCCGGAAATGGTCATGCACTACTTCCAGTTTGTCGCCCGCGAGGTCCGCGAAATCCTGGCCGGTCTGGGCGTCAAACGCCTGG
>SLJA01000244.1 GCA_007135355.1 Wenzhouxiangella sp. | reverse complement strand
GCACTGGAAGCTTTGCTGGCCTGACCGGCTGGTCAGACCATGCTGCCGGGCGGCAGCTGGTGCAGCACCATTAGCGCCAGCGCCCAGCCGATCAGCCCACCCACCAGAACATCGGTGGGATAGTGCAGGCCCAGTAACGGCCGGGACAAGCCAACCAGGAACGCGAACCCGAATAATGCGGGTCCAAGCACCGGAAACCAGGCCGAGGCAACCGTGGCGAAAAACACGGCGTGCAGCGTGTGTCCCGAAGGGAAGCTGTATCGGTCCAGGGGGGCAGTCAGGCAATCGATGTCGGGATGCGCGATGAACGGCCGCTCACGCACCAGAACAGCTTTTAAACCCTTGTAGATCAGCAGACCGAACAGCGCGCCGATGGCCATGGACAGTGCCGCCACCAGTCCGGCCTTTCCCGCCGCCAGCGGCAAAGTCAATAGCAATCCATACCAGATGATGCCGTCTCCCAGGCGGCTTACAGCGGCAAAGACCGCGCGCACCGGACGGTAGCGTCCGGCGCGATGAATCCAGCGGCACAACCGGTACTCCAGTCCATCCATGGTGGCAAAAGCTCGGCCAATGCTGCGCATGAGGCTTCATCTCGGCGGATATGGCAGCAAAGGTAGGTTGTCAAGGCGACGAATCCATGGCAGCGCGGTAAAACTTTGGTGACGGGCTGGGTAAGCCCGGTCACCCAATCTTGATTTTTCAGTCATGGCGCTGTCATCGCCGGCCAGCAATCTGCCGGCCATGAAAATCCTTTTGATCAGCGACGCTTGGCAACCTCAGGTCAACGGCGTGGTTCGAACGCTGGAGAACACCAGCACCCAGCTCTCCATGATGGGCCATGAGGTGCTGGTGATAGGACCGGATCGTTTTCGCACCATGCCGATGCCCGGTTATCGCGAGATTCCGCTTTCGCTAATGCCGGGCAGGAGGCTGGAGCGACTCATCGAGTCTTTTCTGCCCGACTGTATTCATATCGCCACCGAAGGACCACTGGGCATGGCGGCGCGGCGCTGGTGCGTCCATCACGAGGTCGTCTTCACAACCTCATATCACACCCGCTTTCCTGAATATGTCCGGCTGCGTGCACCCGTCCCGACCCGCTGGACTTATGCCTGGCTGCGACGCTTTCATGGGGCGGCACATCGCACCATGGTGCGTACGCGCACGCAAAAAAAGGAGCTATCGCGGCGTGGATTCATGCACCTCGATGTGTGGCCGGGCGGGGTCGACACGCTGTTATTTCGGCCGCGCAGCGAACGTGCGCTGAAGCTGCCGGGGCCCATTGCGCTCTATGCGGGTCGGGTAGCACGCGAGAAATCGCTGGACGACTTCCTGGCGGTTGAATTTGCGGGCAGCAAGGTCATTGTTGGCGATGGCCCGGATCGCGCCAGCCTGCAGGCACGCTTCCCCACGGCGCACTTCCTCGGTTATCACCATGGCGAAGATTTGGCGCGACTGATCGCCTCGGCCGATGTATTCGTATTCCCCAGCCGCACTGACACACTGGGCCTGGTCATGCTCGAAGCCATGGCTTGCGGTGTGCCGGTGGCCGCCTTTCCGGTGCCGGGCCCGCAAGATGTGGTTATGGATGGGGTCAGCGGTTGCCTGGATGAGAACCTTGGCGCGGCCATGGAACGCGCGCTGACCCTGGATCGTACCGCATGCCGGACTTTTGCCGGCGAGTTCTCCTGGCGACACTGCAGCCAGATCTTCCTTGATCTGGTCCAGCCCATCCCGCAGCTCCCCACCGATATCGGCCCCGGCACCCTGGAATTCAGCGGCTGAATTCACCGCATTTGCCAACGCGCCCGGCCGAGCAGGATCGAGAAGGCTTTGTTCCCATGCCGGCCAGCGCCACCGCCGGCCTCGATCTGGATCCACGCGCGACCGAGGTAAAAATTAAAAAACCGACTAAGTCTTCGGCCACCCTGACCGCATTCACCAGGATTAGGGCTTTGGGAAAAAAAGCGCCCCGGCCTGGAGGAATGGAGGAGGTAATGAGGAGAACCGGCCGGGGCGCTCAGTGCACTTCGATGAAGCACGGCACTATAGTAACGAAATTGATTCGTAAGTGCAAATGGTTTTCGTTTGAAATATTCTATCAACGCCAGCCCACGCGATCGGTCAGGCGCACGGCCGCCGGGTTGTTGCGTCCCAGGGCATCGATATTGAGCTGGTCGAAGTTTAGTTCGCCCCAGGCTTGCAGCGACTCATGCTGGTTGACCCCCTCAACCACGGGGTATTCGAAATTGGCCCCGGCGAACAGCTCCTGAGCCTGGTCGGAGGCCAGGAACTCCAGAAAGCGAATGGCATTGTCGCGGTTGGGCGCATTGGCCACGACCCCGGCGCCGCCGATATTGACATGCGTGCCGCGGTCATCCTGGTTGGGAAAAATGATCCCGACCGCCTCGGCCACGGCCCGGTCAGCGGCGCTATCGGAATTCGCCAGCCGCAGGTAGTAGTAGTGGTTGGCTACCGCCACATCACACTCACCGGCCGCGACACCGCGGATTTGATCGGTATCGCCGCCCTCGGGTGGACGGGCCAGGTTGGCCACCAGGCCGCGGGCCCAGGCCTCGGTCTGCTCTTCACCCTTGGTTTCAATCATTGCCGCCAACAGCGACAGGTTGTAGATGTTGTTGGATGAACGAATGCAGACACGGCCTTTCAGTTCCGGCCGAACCAGATCCTCATAGGTGCTGACCAGCGCCGGGTCGAATCGCTCCTTGCTGTAGTAAATCAGTCGAATGCGCTGACTGAAGCCAAACCACAAGCCGTCGGGATGGCGCAGGAATTCGGGGATGCGCACGTTGAGCAATTCGGATTCAACCGGCTGCAACAAGCCCAGTTCTTCCGCCCGCCACAAGCGACCGGCATCGACCGTGATCAGCACATCGGCCGGACTGGCAATGCCTTCGCGGCGAATGCGCTCCAGCAGCTGATCGGAATTGCCTTCCAGCAACCGGACTTCGATTCCGGTCTCTGCGGTAAAGGCATCGTAGATCAGCTGATCGACATCGTAGTGACGCGAGGAATAAATATTGACCTGGCCGGCAACAAGCGAACCGCTGAGCAGGACCAGCACGGCAGCAAACCCGACGCCGCGCAAGCCGCGTGACTTGAACATGGACATGGATGTATGACTCCTGGGAAAAGCAGTGGAAAAGAGGTTTATGGATGGCTAACAGCAATCATTCGCATTAATATGCCATGATTCGGTCGTATTTACAAACGATTCTTGTTTGCTTACCATGGGGGATCGAGTCGGACGACACAGCACTTTGACGCGCGTTGAGTTGCCCGGTTCCTTCCCAGCCGATTCCAGAGGCCGCATGAGCATAAGCGCACGCCAGATAACCGCCCCGCCCGCCGTCTGCAGCGCGGACAGTGCCGTTTTGTACATGGAAGACATCAGCCATGACTTCGGCAGGCTGCGCGCGGTTGACCAGGTCACACTGGATGTCCAGCCGGGTGAAGTGGTTTGCCTGCTTGGTCCCTCGGGCTGCGGCAAGTCCACGCTTTTGCGCATTGCCGCCTCGCTGGAAGAGTTGCAACAGGGCCGCGTGCTGATCGACGGTGAGGACATGCGCCTGCCTTCCGGCCGCATGGTGCCGCCGGAAAAGCGCAATGTCGGCCTGATGTTCCAGGACTCGGCCTTGTTTCCGCACTTGAGCGTGCTGGACAACGTAACCTTCGGGCTCAACCGCCTGCCGGCACGCGAACGGCGCGACCGCGCCCTGCATTTTCTGGACAAGCTGGGCATGGCCGATCACGCCGAGCGCTACCCGCACATGCTGTCCGGTGGGCAACAGCAGCGCGTCGCCCTGGCCCGTGCTCTGGCCCCCGGTCCGAAACTGATGCTGCTGGACGAACCTTTTTCAGCACTGGATGCGCGCCTGCGCGACCGCATCCGCGATGACACCTTGCACTTGCTCAAAAAAGCCGGCGCCGGGACCTTGCTGGTCACGCATGATCCGGAAGAAGCCCTGTTCATGGCCGACCGCATTGCGCTGATGCGCGACGGCCGCGTTTTGCAGATGGACCGGCCAGTCGACCTGTACTGTCGCCCCCGGGACCCGTTCGTCGCAAGCTTTTTCGGCGAGCTCAACCGCATTGAGGGCGTGGTCGAAAATGGCCAGGTGGCCACCCCGCTGGGCACGGTCGACGCGCCGGGCCTGAGTGACGGCACGCCGGCGCTGGTGATGATCCGACCCGAAGGCGTGCGCGTCGTGGTGGTGGGTGACGAAGACCGCCGGCACCGCTCCTCACACGTCATCATGTCGCGGCTGCTCGGCCGCAACAGCCTGGTGCATATCTGCATGCATGACGCCGACAATCGCGAATATCACCTGCATTCGACCATGCCGGGCGTGTTTTTGCCGATCGAGAATCAGCGCGTCGAACTGCACCTGGATCGATCGCAGACCTTCGTCTTCCCGCGCGAGTAAAACAAACAGCGGCCTTTCAGCAGCCCCGTTTGCGCCCCTCCCCGCCGCCCGGGCGCGACTTGCGCATGGCGATACTCAGCAGGATGACCGGCACAATGCCGACCGCCACAATGCCCAGCGACGAGGTCGAAGCCTGGGCCAGGCGCTCGTCCGAGGCCAGATCAAAAGCGCGTACCGCCAGGGTATCGAAATCAAACGGCCGCAAAATAATCGTGGCCGGCAACTCCTTCATCACATCAACAAAGACCAGAATTCCGGCGGCCAGCAAGCTGGAACGCATGACCGGCAGATGGACCAGGGCCAGGGTCCGGCCCGGTGTCTTGCCCAGGGTGCGCGAAGCGGCATCCATGTTGGGCGTAACCTTGGTCAGGCTGGCTTCCACGGTATTGAAGGAAACGGCCAGAAAACGCACCACGTAGGCATAGACCAACACGACCATGGTGCCGGTCAGTATCAGACCGGGCATGACGCCGAAACGGTCGCGCGAAAAGAGGTTGATTTGCTGATCCAGCCAGCCCAGCGGAATCAGGATGCCGACTGCGATCACCGAGCCGGGAATGGCGTAGCCGACCGAGGCGATGCGAGCGGCCGCGCGGGTCAGCGGCCGTGGCTTCAGCCGAACCCCGTAACCGATCACCACCGCCAGACCGACGGCGGCAACGGCAGCCACCAGCGCCAGGCGCAGGCTGTTCCAGGCAAATTCCCAGAACCGCGTACCCATCAGCGGGTCACCCACCCGGAAATGCATTTCCAGCAGCAGCCCACCGGGAACCAGGAAGCCGAGCAGGATGGGCAGGGCGCAGGCTAGAAAGGCCAGCGCCGAACCGGCCGGCCGCAAGCGGTACTGGGGTAGCTCGCGGTAACGGCCGGTGGTGTGATGAAACCGCGCGCTGCGTCGCGAGAACCGCTCGAGCAGCAGCAAAAGCAGGACAAACACCAGCAGGCAGGCGGCCAGTTGGGCCGCCGCCGCCGGCTCGCCGAGACCGAACCAGGTGCGGAAAATGCCGGTGGTAAAGGTATCCACACCGAAAAACTGCACCGCCCCGAAATCGTTAAGCGCCTCCATCAGCGCCAGCGCCACGCCGCCGACGATGGCCGGCCGGGCCAGCGGCACCGCCACGCCGGAAAACAAGCGCCACGGGCCGCGCCCCAGGGTGCGGCCGACTTCCAGCGCACAGACCGACTGTTCCATGAAGGCAGCTCGAGTGAGCAGATAGACGTACGGATACAGCACCAGCGACATCAGCGCAATGGCCCCGCCCAGCGAACGCACGTTGGGAAACCAGTAGTCGTCGCGCCCCCACTCGAAAGCCTCGCGCAACAGGCTTTGCACCGGTCCGGCAAACTGCAGAAAATCGGTGTAGGCGTAGGCGATCACGTAGGTGGGCACCGCCAGCGGCAGCAACAGCGCCCATTCGAAAATGCGGCGGCCGGGGAAGCGGCACATCACCACCAGCCAGGCCGTGCCGACGCCGATCAGCAGGGTCCCGAAACCCACTCCCAGGATGAGACCGAGCGTGTTGAGCACGTAGCCGCGCAGCACAGTCTGGAACAGATGCGACCAGACCTCGCCGGTGGGCACGAAGACATGCGCCAGCACGGTGATGACCGGCAGGGCCACCAGGCCGGCGATCACCAGGGTCAGTACGCTCCAGGCGTCCGGCTGGAAGCGAACGCGGGTCGTGGAATGGCCGGCAGGATGGGCGGGACGACTGCTCAAGGGCTTTGAAGTCTGACGCTTTGGGCGAAAGATCCCGAATGATAACGGTTTTCAAATACCCTGTTGTCGTCGAGGCTGTCATCGCCCATGCTGGCGCGGCCTGAACTTGACCGCAGTTAACATATCTCGCACTCATCGCATCCGACCGTCTCCCGCAAACATGAAGCGCACCTGGCCCATCGCCCTGGGCATTTTCCTGATCATGCTGCCGGTCACCGCCGTGGTGCCGCTGCTCTATGATCTGACCGAAGGTCGCTTCCCCGGCCGCTCGGAGCTGGCCCGGCACCTGTTCATGTCGGTCAACATGGCCGGGTCGCTGCTGGTCGCAGTGCTGGCCGGATTGCTGTCGGATCGGTTGGGTCGACGCAAAGTGCTGGTGGTGCCGGCGCTGTTTCTGTTCAGTCTGGTACTGTTTCTGATGTACCTGCCCTTCCCGTTTCCGGTCCAGCTGGGGCTGCGCTTTGCCGAGGGCGTGGTGCAGATGGCGGTGCTGGTGCTGGCCATGACCATGATCAGCGACAGCGCCCGCCCCGAGCACAAGGGCCGGGCCATGGGGCTGGCCGGGGCCAGCATGAGCCTGGGTGTAGCCACCGGAACGGTATTGGGCGGGCGCATCGGCTCCGAAGCCGCAACCCATGTCTTTCTCTACGGCGGGTCCCTGGCGCTATTGCTGGCAATCGCCGCGATTTTCGTGCTGCGCGATGCGCGCCTGGAGCGCTCGGCCGAGCGGCTGGGCGCCGTGGTCAGGCTCGCGCTCAAGCGGCGCGCGCTGCTGATTCCTTACGTCTTCACCTTCATCGACCGCATGACTGCCGGCTTCATCATCTCCACCGGCTCGCTGTACTTCGCCACCGCCATGGGCTTGAGTCCGATCCAGATCGGCTTGAGCATGGCTGCTTTCCTGTTGCCCTACGGCCTGCTCACTTATCCGTCGGGCCTGTTGTGCGAGCGGGTCAGTCCGATTACCTTGATGGCGGTCGGCAGCATTTGCTACGGCCTCTTTCTGATCGCGCTGGGCTTTACTCCGGCTGATCAACTGGTCTGGGTCATGGCCGCCGGCGGCATCACCGCCGCGCTGATGCTGGCGCCCTCGCTGGTGCTGACCGTGCGCCTGGCCGGTCCGGCCCAGGCCACCGGCATGGGCGGTTTTCATCTGACCGGGTCGCTGGGCTTCATGCTCGGGCCCCTGCTGAGCGTGGCCATTCTCACTTTCCTGCGCGGCCAGGGACTGGACCCGTACCCGACCGTGTTCGTGATCTTTGGCGCGTTCGAGATTTTGTGTGTGCTGTTGCTGCTGCCGTGGCTATTGCGCGTCAATCGACGGCTGCGGCAGGCCAGTCAAGCGAATACGGTCGAAGACGCCCGGATTCATCCGGGCGCCTGAAGCCTGGGGAACTGTCCCCTAGGGAACGATCAGAACAACAGCTGGGCCGAGCCGTACAGGCTGCGCTCGGGCTGGACCTGGTCGAAGAACGGTTCGACAAACTCGCGATTGGTCAGATTGCGCACGCCGGTGACCAGGCGCAG
>SLJA01000281.1 GCA_007135355.1 Wenzhouxiangella sp. | reverse complement strand
GCTCATCGGGCAAATGCGGATAATGAAACAGCAGATGGGCGGAAAACTCGCGCCAGGCAATCTCGCGCAGGAACGACCAGCGGCCCTGACCTTCGGGCAACTCACCGGCTTCATGCAGCGCCCGAACCACCTGCCCCGGCGACAGCTCGCCGAAGTGCAAATGCGGCGACAAACGTGAAGTCCCGTGTCGATCCGGCCGATCGCGATCGGACGAGTAGGCGGTAACCGCGTCGTCGACGAAGGCCGCCAAGCGCCGACGCGCAGCCAGCTCGCCGGCCTCCCAGCGCTCGGTGAAACCGTCAGCCCAGTCGCGCGCGGGCAACAACTCCAGATCAGCCACATCAATACTGGCCGGCCAGCGCGTCGGACCGGTGAGCTCGCGCGGCTCCGGCGAGGCTTGCGGCGCCACCCAGCTTTTTTGCATCTGCTTCCAGAACGGAGTAAAGACCAGGTAAGGCGTACCGTCGGCCTTGAGCAGATCCCAAGGCTCGAACAGCAATGAGCCGCCGAAGCTGCGCACTGTCCAGCCGGCGTCGGCCAGCCGACGCTTGAGGCGCTTGTCGCGCTCGATCAGCTTGGGCTCATAGGCGCGGTTCCAGTAAAGGGCCTCGGCACCCGTGACCTGGCGGATCCGCGTAAGCTCGGATTCAGTATCACCCCGGGCGAGGATCAGGCGGCTGCCTCGCTGCCGGAGACGCTGGTCAAGATGACGCAAACTGTGATGTAGCCACCATCGTCCGGCCGCTCCGGGCGCCCACTCGCCTTCGGCTTCCGGGTCCCAGATATAGACCGGCACAATGTGCTGATGCTGACGACGCGCATAATCCAGCGCGGGATGATCGGCCAGACGCAGATCGCGCCTGAACCAGACGATGGCAGTGGAGGTCATGCCGATAATGTCGACAGTCGACCGTCAACAGACAGTGAATCAGACGCCGACGCCACGCCGTTGACGGCGAGCGGCATCGGTTCGACGCGCAGCAAGGTTTTCCAGGTAGCCTTCGTCCAGGCCGGTAACGTACTGACCACTGAAGCAAGAGTTGTCGAAGCCGGCCAGCTTCCGGTTCTTGCCGCGCACAGCGTTCTCCAGTTCAGCCAAATCCTGGTAGATCAGGCGGTCAGCGCCGATTAACTGGCAGACTTCCTCTTCGCTGCGGCCTGCCGCAATCAGTTCACTGGCGGCGGGCATATCGATGCCGTAGACATTGGGGTAACGGACCGGCGGCGAGGCCGACGCCAGGTAGACCTTGCGCGCGCCCGACTCACGCGCCATCTGGATGATCTGGCGCGACGTGGTGCCGCGAACAATCGAGTCGTCAACCAGCAACACATTCTTGTTGCGAAACTCCAGTGGGATGGTGTTGAGTTTGCGTCGCACCGAGCGCGCGCGCTCGTCCTGACCCGGCATGATGAAGGTCCGTCCGATATAGCGGTTCTTGATCAGGCCTTCTCGATACTTCACGCCTAGCATCTGCGACAGTGGCAAACAGGCCGTACGGCTGGTGTCCGGAACCGGAATCACCGCGTCAATGTCGTGATCCGGCCATTCGCGCAGTATTTTCGCCGCCAGCGCCTCTCCCATCCTGAGGCGCGCCTTGTACACCGACAAATCGTCGATCATGGAGTCAGGCCTGGCGAAGTAGACGTATTCAAACAAACATGGCGTATGCGCCTGCGCCTGGGCGCTGACATGTCGATGTAATTCGCCGTCCAGCGTCACCAGCACGCTCTCGCCCGGCTGCAGATCATCGATCATCTCGAAGCCGAGAATATCCAGTACAACGGATTCCGAAGCCAGGATGTACTCACGGCCTTCAGCGGTTTCACGCTGGCCCAGCACGATGGGCCGGATGCCGTGCAGGTCGCGAAAGCCCAGCAGGCCCACCCCGGCAATAAGCGCAACCGTTGCGTAACCACCGCGGCAACGCTCATGCACGCCATCGACCGCGGCGAATACCCGTTGCGGGGTCATGCGCGTGCCGCTATGGCGGGACAATTCGTGCGCCAGCACGTTGAGCAATACCTCGGAGTCGGATTCCGTATTGATGTGCCGGCGATCCTGATCAATCAGGGCGGCGCTCAGGGCGTCGGAATTGGTCAGATTGCCGTTATGCCCCAGCGCTATGCCGCAGGGCGAATTGACGTACATGGGTTGCGCTTCGTCCGGTCGATCGCAGCCGGCGGTAGGGTAGCGGACATGACCGACGCCCAGATCCCCGGTGAGCCCGGCGACCGACGCCTCGGCAAAGACGTCGCGGACCAGGCCGATGCCACGCGCGGAGCGCATGCGGCCCTTGTCCAGCGTCGTCATACCAGCGGCATCCTGGCCGCGATGCTGGAGAATCGTCATGGCATCGTATAGCCGCGCGGCGACGGCCGACTGTCCAAAAATCCCAACTATTCCACACATGACTCAACGCACCTCCGCGCCATTGTCCGCCGCCGACACGTATTCTTGCATCGATTCCGGGAAATGGCTCACCGCCATCACGGCAAGACGTTCAAACTGCGGCAGCAACCTCGATTCCTGCCACCACGGATCACCCGGAAACGGCGTCATCCGGGCAATGATGACAGCCACCAGGACAATCGCGCCGCCTCTGAGGGCGCCGAACAAGGCGCCGACCAGCCGATCGGTACCGCTCAACCCGGTAGTGGCCACCAGCTTGCCCAGCAGGTAATTGATCAAGCCGCCAACTACCAGAACCAGCACGAACACTCCAACGAACGCAATAATCAGACGGACCGAGGGCAATTCGATCCAGGGCTGCATCTGCTCCGACAGCGGGTTGGCCGCCATCAGTGCCGCGTAAACCGCGGCTACCCAGACCAGCAGCGAAAAAACCTCGCGAATGAATCCGCGAAACAGGCTGACCAGGATGGACAGCCCACAAATCGCCAGAATCGCCATGTCGGCACCGTTCATGGGCAGGCCGTCACGGATGACTGACGATCAAGCCCTCGAGCCCGGCTTGGTCCATCAGTTCCCGGCGCAAGCTGGCGGCCGCTTCGCGCGAGGCCTGGGTGCCCACGCGCACGCGCCAGATCGGTCGCGGACCCGACTCATCAGGATGGATAAAGGCCTCATAACCCTGATTCCGCAGCTGCTCCAGCAGTCGGTCGGCATTGGCACGGGTGGTGAATGAACCAACCTGCACCGAGTAAGCTCCCTCCGCCGCGGCGGTCGGTGTGCTCAGCCCGGCCGGCGCGGACATGACCACCGGCTCCACACCCGCAACCGTCGCCGCTATCTGGGCCTGGGCCCGATCGGCCGCGGCACGATCCGGATAAGGGCCTGAACGCACACGGTGTAGACGCGACTCCCCGCGCACGATGACATCGACCGCAGCCGCGTGACCGAGTCGCCCCAGTTGCTCCATGACTCGATCGGCCGTATCGGCCGAGCTGAAACTGGCGACCTGTACGATCCAGCCCTCGGCACTGTCCACCTCGGCGGCCGCCGGAGCAGACGGTATCGGCGCGGCGGCAGGCGATTCGGCCTGGGGTTCGGGCTGCGCCGCGGGCGGCTGAACCTGCTCGGCCACGCGCGCCGACTCCTCGGCCGGATCCGGCAGTTCGGGTTCGCTGTCGGGTTCGGGCGCCAGCAGGCTGATTTCAGAGGCCTCGCGCTCGGGTTGGCCCGGCACCGGTTCCGGTGGCGGCGCTACATGCGGCTCGGGCACCTCTCTGGCTCGATCCGGGTCCAGCGGCAGACGTCGCACCTCACGCCGATCGATCGGCGGCGGCGGCAAATCGATGACCGTATCGCGCGCCTGATCCCGATCCACGCCATCGTCAAACAGCATTGGGACAAAAATGACCGCCAGGGCGATCAGAATCGTCGCTCCAACCAACCTCTGCTTAAGAACTTTATCCATGGATTTTTTTAATCACTCTGGGCCTGAAACTGCTTCAGCATGGTGGCCGCTTCCGCCACGGTCCGGAACGAGCCGAACACCACGATGCGATCAGCACGAGCACTTTCCCGCATGGCCCGGGTTAAACCAGCCGTCACTGATTCTACCGTTTCAACCACGCCAGCGACAGGAATGTCGGAGAGACGCGCAAGCAATTCACTCACCGGTGTCGCACGCGGCCCCGCAAGCGGGCATACCAGCCAGCGGTTGAAACATCCATCCAGCGCCCGACCCATCGCGCCGATGTCCTTGTCGCCCAGCGCACTAAAGACCGCCGTGCTGTTCGTATCCGACTGCACCGGCCCCAGTGCGGCCGCCAGCGCCCGCGCGCTGGCGGCATTATGCGCGACATCGAGCCACACGGCAGGCTGCCGCGCCACCTGCTGCAGCCGTCCGGGCAGGCGAACCGACTGCAGCCCCTCGGCCAAGTGAGTGGCCGTGACGTTCAAGCGATCTTCCAGCGCCCAAAGCGCTACGATGGCGCACGCCGCATTTCCCAGCTGCCAAGCGCCTTGCAGCGCCGGCCGTGGCAATAGGAGCTTGCGATCGGCATACTGGACCTGAAAACGATCGCGCGCCATGCGGCGCCAGCGAAAGTCCTTGCCAGCCAAACTGACGCAGGCCCCAGTCTCTCGCAATAGCGGTTCCAGGCCGGTCGGCAACCGGCGCTCCCCAACAATCAACGGTCGGCCCGGCCTGGCGATTCCGGCTTTTTCACGGCCAATGCTCAGGCGCGTGGGCCCCAACCACTCGGTGTGATCAAGAGCGATTGAGGTCATCACCGCCACATCAGCATCGATGACATTGACCGCGTCAAGCCGGCCACCCAGGCCGATCTCCAGAATCATCACGTCGGGTGCGGCGTGCATGGCCACAACCAGAGCGGCCAAGGTCACATGCTCGAAATAGGTCAGCGGCACCGGGCCGCGGGCGTGCTCTACCGTTTCAATCGCCGCTGCGATTGTCCCGGCCATGACCGGATTGCCATCCAGGCGAATGCGCTCGCCGAAGTCCAGCAAATGGGGCGAACTGTAGGCCAGCGTGCTCAGGCCCGCCGCACGGCACATCGCTTCCAGCATCGCGACCACCGAGCCTTTGCCATTGGTACCGCCAACCGTGATCACCGCACAGCGCGGCCGGACAGCGGCGGGCAATTCGGCCAGGACTGCGCGCGCACGCTCCAGACCGAGCTCGATGCGACACTCCGGTGCACGTTGTTCCAGTTGGCGCAGCCAGACCTGCAGCGAGTCGCTCAAGCGCGAGTTAATCCTGTTGCGCCGGCCCCGACGGTTGCGAGCCTTCCTGAATGTCGGCAGATTCAGGTGGCAGCACCTCGCCCTCTCGCACCAGTGACTGGCGACCAGCCAGCAGCATGCGCAGCAAACGGTGAATGCGCTGGCGCAGATCCCGTCGATCTACGATCTGGTCGATCGCCCCCTTCTCGAGGAGGAACTCCGAGCGCTGAAAGCCCTCCGGCAATTTTTCACGCACGGTCTGTTCGATCACACGAGGACCGGCAAAGCCGATCAAGGCATTCGGTTCGGCCAGATTGATGTCGCCCAGCATGCCCAGGCTGGCCGAGACGCCGCCGGTGGTGGGGTGGGTCAACACGGAAATATAGGGTAGGCCCTGCTCGGCCATGCGTGCGAGTCCGGCCGAAGTCTTGGCCATTTGCATCAGCGAGAACAAGCCCTCCTGCATGCGCGCGCCGCCCGAGGCAGAAAAACAGATCAGCGGCACATGGTCATCGAGGCAACGGCGAACACCCTCCATAAAGCGCTCGCCGACCACCGACCCCATGGACCCGCCCATGAAACGGAAATCGAACGCGCAGGCCACGACCGGCATTTCGGCCAGTCGGCCATGCATGGTCACCAGCGCGTCTTTTTCCCCCGTGGCTTTCTGGGTTGACGCCAAGCGGTCGCGATATTTCTTGGTGTCGCGAAATTTCAGTACGTCCACGGGCTGCAGGTCCACGCCCAGCTCTTCGGCCGAACCTTCGTCGAGAAAACTCAGTAAGCGCGCGCGGCCCGATAGCGGCATATGGAAATTGCATTTCGGACAAACCTGAAGATTGCGCTCCAGTTCCGGCTGGTAAAGCACGGCATCGCAGGCCGGGCACTTGGTCCATAGACCGTCCGGGACTTTGCGGCCGCTGCCGCCCTCGGTCCGAATCCGGCCCGGCATTAATTTCTGGAACCAGCTCATGTCAGGCGTTGGCAACGGCTTGACGGTCGGCACCCACGGCGTCCAGGGCAGACCGCACGGCGGCGAGGTAGCCGCGTGTTTCAGCCACCGCATCGGCCACCGATGTGCAGCTGTCCAAACGCTCGACAAGGGCCGAGCCGATGACGACAGCGTCAGCTGCCCGGGCGACCGCTGCAGCCTGCTCCGGCTCCCGAATTCCGAAACCAATGGCCACCGGCAGGGCTGCCGCCGCGCGGATTCGCTTGACCGCTGGCGCCAAAGTGCTGACATCAAGGCTGGCCGCGCCCGTGACCCCTTTGATCGACACATAGTAGACAAATCCACCGGCCAGCTGCGCCATGCGCTGCAGCCGACGCTCGGTCGTCGTCGGCGCGACCAGAAAAATCTGGTGTAAACCATGACCGGCGAGCTCGGCCTTGAGCGCTTCAGCCTCGTCGGCCGGACAATCGACCACCAGCAACGCGTCAACGCCGGCGGCAGCCGCTTCCGCGGCAAAGCGCTCGGCACCCCTGCGCTCGATGGGATTGGTGTAGCCCATCAGGATAACCGGTGTCTCGGCATCCCCGGTCCGGAATTGCCTGACCATGTCCAGCACCGCGTCCAGGTCGGTGCCGTGCTGCAAGGCTTTGGCGCAGGCATTCTGTATCACTGGACCATCCGCCATCACATCGGAGAACGGCATGCCCAGCTCGAGCAGATCAGCGCCCGCCTCGACGGCTGCATGCAGGATATCGACCGTGGCGTCGGGGTGGGGATGGCCAGCCGTCACATATGGCACCAGGGCCTTGCGACCACGCTCAGCCAGCGCTTGAAATTTCTGGTCAATCCGGTTCAAAACTCGATTCCTTCGATTTCAGCTACTGTGTTGATGTCTTTATCGCCGCGGCCGGAGAGATTAATCAGGACGATCTCATCGGCAGGCCGCTCGGCCGCCAGCCGCATGCCGTAGGCCACGGCATGTGCGGTTTCCAGCGCCGGCATGATGCCTTCGCTGCGGGTGAGCGCGTGAAACGCCTTCATCGCCTCGACGTCGTCAACACCCACATACTGCGCGCGCCCGGTGTCCTTCAACCAGGCATGTTCCGGCCCCACGCCCGGGTAGTCCAGTCCGGCAGAGACCGAATGGGTATCGCGAATCTGGCCGGCGTCATCGTCGAGCAGATAAGTCCGACTGCCGTGCAGGACGCCAACTCTTCCGGCGCACAGGCTGGCGGCGTGCTCCACACCGCTGAGTCCGCGACCGGCTGCTTCGACGCCGTACATCCGCACGTCCGCATCGTCGATAAAAGGATGGAACAGGCCGATGGCGTTCGATCCACCACCGACGCAGGCGACCAGCGCATTCGGCAACTGGCCGAATTCCGCCAGCATCTGCGACCGCGCCTCGCGCCCGACGACCGCATTGAAATCCCGCACCATGGCCGGATAAGGGTGCGGACCGGCCACCGTGCCGAGGATGTAGAAGGTGTCGTCGACATTGGTCACCCAGTCGCGCATGGCTTCATTCAGCGCGTCTTTCAGGGTGCGCGATCCTGCTTCCACGCTGACCACCGTCGCCCCGAGCAGTTTCATCCTGAACACGTTGACCGCCTGTCGCCGAACATCCTCGGCGCCCATGTAGACCACGCACTCCATGCCGAGTCGGGCAGCGATGG
>SLJA01000248.1 GCA_007135355.1 Wenzhouxiangella sp. | reverse complement strand
CCGTCTCGTAGAACATGTCGATGACGATATCGCGCCGCACGCGGGCCCGCTCCGGGTTGCGCTGCGGGTTGTACCAGGACGCTCCCCGCACCATGCCGACCAGCAGCGCAATCTGCTCGGTGCCCAGGGCCTGCACCGGCAAGCCGAAATAGTGCTCGGCCGCGCGGCCAAAACCATGAATCGCCAGCGCCCCGTCCTGGCCCAGAAAGACCTCGTTCAAGTAGGCCTCGAGAATGTCGGCCTTGCTGTAGCGGCGCTCCAGGCTAACGGCCATGACCGCCTCGCTGGCCTTGCGCAGCAGGCTGCGATCCGGGGTCAGAAACAGGTTCTTGACCAGCTGCTGGGTGATCGTGCTGCCGCCCTGCACCACCCGCCCGTGGCGCAGGTTGGCCCAGGCGGCGCGCGCCAGGCCGCGCGGGTCGATGCCGAAATGCTGGGCGAACTGGCGATCCTCGACGGCCTGGATGCCGGTGATCAACAGCGGCGGGAAATCGGCCAGCGCGATCAGGGTCCGATCACGGTCATCCAGCGGCATCAGGCTGCCGATTTCGGCCGGCGGCAGGCGGGTTAGGGTCAGTGCCTCGCCGCCGCGCTGCACCGAACGCACGCTGCCGCGATCGAAATCGACCACCAGACGCTGTGCCGGCAGCACCTCGTCGGGAAAGACAAAGCCCGGCAGGTGCATGTCGACGCGGCTGGCGCTGCGACCGAAGCGGCCAACCGACGACGGGTCGCCGGGACGCAGGCCGATGGCTTCGAGTTCCATGACCAGGGCGTCGGCCGACAGCGGACGGCCTGGGTAAAGCTCCAGCGAGCGGGCGAAGACGCGGCTGGCCTGGGTCCACTGGCGGTCGGAGAAGCGCTGGCCGACCTCTCGGTCCAGCCACCAGACCCATGGCCCCAGAAGGCCGATGCCCAGCCCGAGCGCAAACAAGGTCAGGGCGCGGCTAAATCGAAACAGCCAGCCGCGCGGGCGAGTGCCAGGAGAAATCGGGGAACCCATGAAGCCAGATCGCACTTTGGATAGGGGATAATACCGTCATCATTTGACCCTTGGAAGCGCATGCGGGCGGCCGCTCTGACCGTGGCCCCAGCTGGATCGTCATTCCAGAGGGCGCGTCATGGACCTGGACGAAAGCACCATGAGTCAGAAAAAAGCTTACCAGGATAGGCAGATCCTGACCGTCGCCTTGCCCGACAGGACCGGTCAAATCGATCCGGGCTGGCTGGAAAACCTGCTCAAGAGCAACAAGGCACTGGCCGAGTACCGCCCGGCGCGCCGCCCGACGCGCTCAAGCTGGGGGGACATGCTGGAACTCGCACGCGAAATAGACGCTGGATCAGGGCTTTTGTTCATTCGCAGCGGGCTGCTGTTGCCGCCGAACGGGCTGACGCGTCTGACTGCATCACTGAATCATGATGTCGGACTGCCGCGAATTCCGGCCGGCAATTACCACGATGCCATCAATCCACTGGCCGGAATACCGGCTCCAGCCGTTGAAGAGACCGTCGATGGCTGGCTCTGGCTGTGCTCCGAGCATGTGGCCACGCCCATACATGACTTCCCGACACACTGTGTTTATCTGCCGTCCGGATCCCTTGACAAACTGACCACGGAGTCACCGGGGCTGTTGATTGACAGTCTGTTCGCGTTTGATCCCGGCAGGCCCATCGACGCCGGCAAGCTGGCGCAACCGGCGATCATCAGTGCCTTTGGCCCGACTCGGGCACGACTGAAAGCACTCGGAGACCAACCCAGCGCTGCGCCTCCACCGGCAGTCGGTCTCAGTGAGCATGCCGTCACCCTGCATATTACGCATAGCTGGGGCGGCGGTGTCGCGCGCTGGATTACTGATGTCATCGACGCCGATCCAGCCGGACATCATCTGGTCTTGGCTTCTCATGGCGACCCCAACGGGGTGATTCATGGAGAAACACTACGACTTTACGCGCTGGGGCCGGATCGGGGACTGGTTCGTGAAATTCCGTTGCGCCCCGCGATTGCCGATAGTGCAATCTCGCACGCTGGGTACCGGCATTTGCTCGACAAGCTTCTGGACCGCTATGCCGTCAGTCGAATCCTGGTGTCCTCGCTGATCGGACACTCGCTCGATGCATTGAATACCGGACGACCTACGGCATTGATGCTGCATGACTACTATCCAGCCTGGCCCATCCTGCATATCGATCCACTCGCCTGGCAACAAGGCAGCGAGATTGCTGTTGAAGCAGCGTTGACCGAGCATGCCGGTTCCATTCCTTTTCTGGCACGCCGGTCCGATCATTGGCGTGACCTAAGAAATACCTGGCTGCAACACGTCAAGACAAACCGCATCGTTCTTTTTACGCCAACCCGAGAAACACTCAAGCGCTGGCAACTGCTGGTTTCCGACCCGTTGGAAACGGCGGTGGTCATTGGTCACGGCTTCAAGGGCTGGTCCAGACGGACTCGCCCTGTAACCGGGCGCGCTCGGGACGATGGACGCTTGAACATCGTCGTACCGGGCCGGCTCTCGGCAGGTAAGGGCCTCAGGCTGCTTGAGAGCACAATCGATGATCTGGCCAAGCTGGCCCACCTGACCCTGCTCGGGTGTGGACGCAACGGCTGGCGCTTCTATGGCCGCACAGGCGTTGACATCATTGCCGAGTACCGGCGCACACAGCTGCCGGACTTGCTGCATCAGCTGGCGCCGCAAGCAGCGTTGTTCCTGTCCACCGTTCCCGAGACCTGGAACTATGCGCTGTCGGAGACTCGTGCGCTGGGTATCCCGCCCATCGCCACGCGTCTGGGCAGCTTTATCGAACGCATTGAACCGGGCAAGAATGGATGGCTGTTCGATCCATCTCCGGACAAGCTGCTGGATGTGATCCAGGAGTTGCACCGTAGCCCGGAGACACTGCAGCAAGCAGCCGGCAAAAAACCTCGACAGTCGCGCGTCAAAACAGTCGTTAAACGCTACTGGAAGGCCCTTCCCGCCGAGACGGTTTCAGCACCTGCATTGAAGCCCAGTGATCCGTTGCAGGCCGAGGCGGACTTCAACAGCGCCAAGCTGGCCCGGTTTGAAGCGCAAGCTCGAGCGCTGGAAGTGGAAATCGGCAGCATCAGGAACGAGTTGGATGCGCGGACCCACTGGGCCCTTCGCTGCGAGCGCCTGGCCGCTGACAAAACCCGTTGGGGACAATCCCTGGAGCGCGACTTGAGTGCCGAGCGGGCCCACTTCAAGATGCTGGAAGACCAGCTGAAGGAAAGAACACAATGGGCCAAGTCTCTGGAACGAGACTTGAATCTCGAACGAGAGATCGTTGGAACCTTGGAGGATCAACTAAAAGATAGAACGGACTGGGCGCAAGAACTTGATCAAGAGATCAGAGTTCACCGACGGCACATCAAGGATCTTGATCGCGAGCTTGAGGAACGAACCGAGTGGGCCAAGTCCTTGGACCAGGAAATCAGCGATCATCGAGAATATATTGCGGATCTGGAGAGCCAGCTTGAGGAACGAACCCAGTGGGCCAAGTCGCTGGAACAAGACTTGGTTTTTGCGCGTGAACACGTCAACACCATTGAGGCTCATCTAAAAGATAGAACGAACTGGGCGCAAGCACTGGATCAGGAGATTGCAGTTCAGCGGCGGCGGATCAAGGATCTCAATTTCCAACTTGAGGAACGAACCCAGTGGGCAAAGTCCTTGGACCAGGAAATCAGCGATCACCGAAAATGTATTGCCGATCTGCAGAGCCAGCTTGAAGACAGAACAACCTGGGCCAAGTCACTTGAACGAGATTTGGAGTCTGAACGAGAACACGTAGGAACCTTGGAGGATCAACTGAAAGATCGAACAGAGTGGGCACAAGCACTGAATGAGGCGGTCGCCGCTCACCGACTGCATATCAAGGACCTCGATCGCCAACTGGAGGAGCGAACCGAACGGGCCAACTCTCTTGATCAAGAAGTCCGGTCTCAACGCCAGCAAATCGGCACTCTGGAAAGCAGATTGGATGAAAAAGACAGGTTTGCTCAGGAACTGGAAACACAGTTGCAGCATGAAGCGGAACTACGTGAGCAGGCCGATACGGAGATCAAGCATCTCCAGCAAGACCTGCAGGCCGCTGAGAGCCGGGAGGCCTATTTTGCCAACGAGCTGAATACCATCCGCGCCAGTCGATCCTGGCGTCTGACCAAGCCGCTGCGCTTTTCCAACCGGGTCCTGGCCGAAATCGGAAAGCGTCGCGCGTGGAATCCGCTGCGCTGGCCGCAGCTGCTCGGCCGGCTCAGCCATAGTCTGGCCTTGCACGGGCTGAAGGACACGCTGCGAATTGCCCAGGGAACGAGCCTGGGTGCGCCCGAGCCGCCACCGCTGCCGCGGGTTGAAATCCCGACCGAACTTGAACATCACGAGCCGGTATCACTGCCGCAATCGGAGAAGCCGCTCGCCAGCATCATCATCCCGGTGTACAACAATCTGGCATACACGGTCGCTTGCCTGCGCAGCATCGCCACGGTGTCGGCCAACGTGGCGTTCGAAGTCATTGTGGTTGATGATTGCTCCAGCGATGCAACGCCTGACTACCTGGCCACATGCTCAGGCATCGAGGTGGTCCGGAACGCCGAAAACAGCGGCTTCATCGCAACCTGCAACGCGGGGGCACAAAGCGCTCGTGGCGACTATCTGGTGTTTCTCAACAACGACACCACGGTCACCCAGGGCTGGCTGGATGCGCTGCTCGAGACTTTCAACGCCTTCAGCTCTGTCGGTATCGTTGGCGCCCGATTGGTCTACCCCGATGGTCGCCTGCAGGAAGCCGGCGGTATCATTTTTGCTGATGCCAGCGGCTGGAATTATGGCCGCAACGAGTCTCCGGATCAGCCTCAGTACAATTTCGCTGCGGAGGCGGATTATGTCTCCGGTGCTTGCCTGGCTATTTCCCGAGCGCTATTCGCGGAACTCGGCGGCTTTGACCGCCACTTCGCTCCGGCCTATTACGAAGATACCGACCTTTGTTTCCGCGTTCGAAAGCACGGCTTGAAGGTCATCTGCCAACCCGCCTGCACGATTATTCATCATGAAGGCGTCAGCTCAGGAACCGATGAGTCCAGCGGCACCAAACGGTACCAGGCGGTCAATCGGGAAAAATTCCTGGAGCGCTGGAAAGAGACGCTAGAGCGGCAACCACCCCACCAGATCGACGAAGATCGACCCGACCCCGTTCGTCGCGCTCGCTTCCACCGCGCTCGTGGACGCGCCCTGGTCATCGATGCCACCACCCCCATGCCGGATCACGATTCAGGATCAGTGCGTTTTACCGCAGTCCTGGAACTGATGGTCGAACACGGCTGGCTGGTGTCGTTCATGCCGCAAAACCTGCTGTGGGAAGGTGCTTATTCAACGGCGCTGCAGCAGCGCGGAATCGAGCTTTTGTGCGCCCCTGCGGTCACCTCGCTGGAACCCTGGCTGGAGGCCAACGGCGACGATCTGGACCTGGTTTTCGTCAGCCGACACTACATACTGGAGCCCATTCTGGGCATGTTGCGGCGCTTGTGCCCCAACGCCAGGATTGTTTTTGACACGGTCGATCTGCACTTTCTCAGAGAGCAACGGCAGGCCGAGCTAAGCGGCAGCGCCGCGATGAAAGCTGCCGCGGAACGGACCCGCAAGATCGAGTTGACGCTGATGGAAAACAGCGACATTTCCCTGGTGGTCAGTCCGGTAGAGCAGCAGCTGCTGGCCGAGCTGGTACCGCAAGCTGATGTTCGAATTCTCTCCAACATCCATACCGTTCAAGGCCGACAACAGGGCTGGGTGCAGCGCCGCGATGTCATGTTCATCGGCGGCTTCCAGCATCCGCCCAATGTAGACGCGGCCGAATGGCTGATCGACGACATCTTCCCGCTGATTCGCGCCGAGCTGCCGGAGGTTCGATTGCACATCATCGGCAGCCGCATGCCTGATGCATTGCGCAGCAAAGCAGTCGACGGGGTCATCATGCATGGTTTCGTGGAGGATTTGACGCCCTATCTGAATGGCTGTCGACTGTCCTTGGCGCCACTGCGCTATGGCGCCGGCGTCAAGGGCAAGGTCAACCAGGCCATGGCCTGGGGGCTGCCTGTGGTGGCCACGCGCTGCGCCTCGGAAGGCATGTTCCTGGAGCATGGTCACGACGTGCTCGTGGCCGACGGGGCCAAGGCTTTCGCCGATGAAGTGGTACGCGCCTACAGCGATGAAACGTTGTGGCTGAAGCTGTCGGAGGGAGGGCTGGCCAATGTCGAGCGCTATTTCTCGCGCGCGGCAGCCGGATCGATGGTTGCCGAATTGCTGGCGTCGACGCAAGACGAGCGAACCGGCTCCTAGACGGTTCGCACCCGCCTGGCGGAAATCACCGCCTGAACCGATTGCAATCGGTTCAGCAGGCTGGCCAGTTGTTCATAGTCTTCGACCTGCACGGTCAACTCGATGCGGACCTGCTCGCTGTCGTCCTGCCGATTGGCGTTCATGGCGGTGACATTGATGTTCTCGCCGGCCAGCAGGCCGCTGACGTCGCGGATCAGTTCGCGGCGGTCCCAGGCCTCGATCAGAATGCGCGCCGGGTAACGCCCCACAGCCTGCTGCGCCCAGCGCACGCTAATCACCCGCTCCGGGGCTTCACGCTGCAAATGCACGAACTGGCGGCAGTCCTGGCGGTGAATGCTGACTCCACGGCCCTGGGTAATGTAGCCGGCAATCTCGTCGCCGGGCACCGGCTGGCAGCAATGGGCAATCTGGTAGAGCAGATTGCCGACCCCTTCAATCTGAATATCAGTGCCCTTGTCACGGCGACCCGGCACCGCCTTGCTGACCGGAATGACCGCTTCATCCAGGCGCCGTTCGGGGTGGCGCCGCTCCACCGCGTGGGCGACCTGTGACGCCCCCAACTCGCCGCAGCCCACCGCCACGCAAAGATCCTCGATGCGGCGGAAGTTGAATTGCTCCAGGACCTCGCCCAGTTCGTCCAGCTCCAGATCCAGACGGCGGAACTCGGCCTCAACCGCAGCGCGACCGGCGGCCAGGTTTTCTTCGTAGTTGGCCAGCTTGAACCAGTGACGAACCTTGGCGCGCGCTCTCGCGGTACGAATATAGCCCAGGCGGGGGCTGAGCCAGTCGCGCGAGGGGCGCGATTCCTTACCGGTCAGAATTTCAACCCGGTCGCCGTTTTTCAGCGCGGTGGTCAGCGGCACGATGCGGCCGTTAACGCGTGCCCCGCGACAACGGTGGCCGACCTCGGTATGGACCAGATAGGCAAAATCCAGCGGCGTGGCGCCGGCGACCATATCTTTGACCTCACCGCGCGGGGTCAGTACATAGACCCGATCCTCGGTGGTCAGGTTGTGGAAATCTTCAAGCAGGCTGGAATCATCGCCCTCCTCTTCACTGCCCTCAAGCAGCTGACGCATCACGCCGATGCGTTTTTCCAGCCCGGCATCGCGCGGCCCGCCCTCTTTATAGCGCCAATGGGCGGCGACCCCGAGCTCGGCATGGCGATGCATGTCGTGGGTGCGAATCTGCACCTCGACGGCTCGCCCCCTTGCCCCGGTCACCGCGGTGTGCAGTGACTGATAGAGGTTTGCCTTGGGATTGGTGATGTAGTCGTCGAACTCACCCGGAACCGGCTGCCAATGGGTATGGACCAGGCCGAGCACCGAGTAACACTCGGCTACGCTGTCGACCATGACGCGCACCGCGCGCACGTCAAACAATTCGTGAAAATCCAGCCCCTTGCGCTGCATCTTGCGCCAGATCGAATAAACATGCTTGGCCCGTCCGCTGATTTCGGCCT
>SLJA01000055.1 GCA_007135355.1 Wenzhouxiangella sp. | reverse complement strand
GGGGCCGTGACCACCCACTCCAAGGACTGGAATCTGGCGCGTGAGGCCGTGCTTTCGACCTCGCTATCACCCTTGACGCCGGCGGTCACCATGCAGCAAGCGTGCGGAACCAGTCTGCAAGGCGCCTTGCTGGCCGGGGCGCAAATCGCCGCGGGTCAGATTGATTCAGCCATCGTGGCCGGCACTGATACCACCAGCGATGTGCCGGTGGTGTTTCAAAAACGTTTCGCGCAGCGCCTGGTCAAACTGTCGCGGGCCCGCTCACTGGGCCAGAAACTTGGGGCATTCAAGGGCTTTGGCCCGGGGGAGTTGGCGCCTCAGCCACCCCGTAACGCCGAGCCGCGCACCGGGCTTTCCATGGGTCAGCACTGCGAACGCATGGCGCGGGAATGGCAGATCGATCGCGCCGAACAGGACCAGCTGACCCTGGAGAGCCATCAGAAAGCAGCCTCTGCCTGGGAGTCCGGATTCTTCGATGACCTCGTGGTAAGTCACAACGGCGTCGTTCGCGACAATATTGTCAGGCCGGACACGAGCCTGGATAAACTGGCCAGCCTGAAACCGGCATTTGATCGCAAGAATGGCAGTCTGACCGCCGGCAACAGCACTACCCTGTCCGATGGAGCCGCCGCCGTATTGCTGTGCTCGGAGGATTGGGCAAAAGCCAACGATTTGCCCATTTCAGGCTATCTGAGTCATGGCCGCAGCGCTGCTGTGGATTACGTCAACCAGGACGAAGGCTTGCTGATGGCGCCGACCGTTGCCGTTGCAGAAATGCTGCGACAGGCCGAGTTGAGTTTGCAGGATTTCGATTTTTACGAAATCCATGAAGCCTTTGCCGCTCAAGTCTTGTGCACGCTCAAAGCCTGGGAATCCGACGCCTATTGCCGCGACCGGCTCGGCCTGGACAAGGCGCTGGGCACTATTGACCGCTCGCGCATGAATGTGCGCGGCGGCTCGGTGGCGATCGGGCATCCTTTTGCCGCCACCGGGGCCCGGATTCTGGCCACCTTGACCGCCATTCTTGAACAAGCCGGTTCGGGCCGTGGATTGATCTCGGTGTGCACCGCCGGAGGCATGGGCGTGGCGGCGATCGTTGAACGCAGCGGGGAAAAGGATCCGGCGAAGGATTGACCGCGACCCACTCCGGTCCGAGTTGGACGCGAATCGGGCGACAGATCAGGGGGCTTCTGAGTCGGATCGATTGGCTCAGTCCCCCAACCAGCGCGCGACATCCGGCATAGCCAGGAGCAGCAACACGGTGAGTCCCGGCACGACGAGGCGCCGGGCTGACAGGTCGCCGCCGCGCCCCGCTGCCCTGAGCTGATCTCCCGCGTACAAAGACAGCAGCGTGATCAGGGAAATGAGCGTTGCCGCCAGGCCAGAGTGGAGGCTGGCGGGGAGCAGCCAGGGCGCTCCGATAATCAGTGCCGGCAGTGGTCGGAGCAGCCACGCGGCCAGGATCCAGACCGCACTCAACCACAGCCCGATCAGCCAGTTGGCCCAGAACGGGGACGGCAAATGCACTATCAGCGCATTCAGCCACTGACGCTCCACACCGAGATCGAACACCAGCGCAAACCACGCCAGCCCCAAACCCAAGAGCAGCGCGAGCCGGCCAAATGCCCGCAGACTTTCAAGTAGCAGGGCCACGGCAGTGCCGACGTCAAGCCCGCGCCGCACAAGTGCATCGATCAGGACCATCGCCAGCGCCATTCCGGCGGCTTCCAACAGCGGCCAGTGCCCCGAATAAACGCCCGCGAACGGCACCAGCAGCAGCCACAACACCCTGGGCTGTCGACCGAGCCCGGATCGAAGCATGCCCAACCGCGCGCCGTTTCCCAGTGCCACGCCAATAACGGCAGCACAGAACGCCGCCAGCAGCCCGGACAGCAAAAGTTGCTGCAGCAGCGGCGCGCCGCTCGGGCTGACCGTCTGGAAAACCAGCCAGATCACAATCAAGGCCGGACTGGATAGAAACAGCAGCGCCGCGAAATCCGCGCTGCCGGATGCAGTGGCGGAGGGTCCGGGCGTTTGCAGCATCCATTTGCCGGACCAGGTCCAGGCCGCTGGCCCCTCCTTGCCACCCGCGTCCCCGGGCGCGGCGGGGTTGGCCTGAGCCTGAACCAACGCAAGCGCCCAAAGCAGCAAGGGAATCGCCAGCAATTCCTGCATTTCAGCGATCCGGCCAAACTCCTGCATAATCAGCAGCGGATCGAGTCCGACAGACGCCGAGTACGCGATCAAGGTCAAGCCCAGCGCGGCGAACCAAGGCAACCCGACCAGCCCCAGACACACCACCAACACCAGCCAGATCATGGCTGCGCCTCGGCGGTGTCGAGCGATCGGCGCAGCAGCCGTAATCCCATCACCAGGAACAGCAACGGCAGGGGCAACAGCCACCAGCCCATCGAGGTGCCCAGCAGCGGCCTTGAACCCAGATGCAGATCGAACAGCAAATAACGCAGCGCGGCGGACATCAGCAACAGGCAGGCCAGGGCGGCGGCAAAAGACAGACCCAGTACCCAGCGCAGGTGCGAGCGGTTCAAGGGCTTGGCGCGAGATTCATCGCAGCACTGCGCGCAAGCCTGCGCGGCCGATAACATGATCAGCCACAAGGCCCCCGCTCGCAGCAGTTCGTCGCCTATGGCAGGCACTGGGGCGCCGACGGCAGCCAACATCCAGCGACCCAGGGCAACCAGCAGCAATCCGAGCACCAAAGCCACAAGCACCAAGACTTCGAAACGCCGCCATTGCCGATCCGCATGATCCCACGCAGCCAGCCAGGACGATCCGTCAGTCAAGTGCGACCTCGACCGGCGTTTGCAGCCTTAAAAATACTGTCTTTGCCGAAGACCAATGGACTGTGCTTTATTGTGGTCTGCCCGACATCGATTGCGCGGTCTCGGCAAGCGCGCTGCTGCCCACCATCATGGCGCCAGAACCGCCAAGCCCGCCGCCTCGGCCGTGTTTTGCATCAGGGTCGCCACCGTCATCGGACCCACTCCGCCCGGCACCGGCGTAATCCAGCCGGCTCTCTGACTGGCCGCGGAAAAGGCAAGATCGCCACTGATGCGCCCTTCGCTGTCGCGACTGATCCCGATATCCACCACGATGGCCTGGTCACGGATCCACTCGGCTTGCACCACACCGGGTTTTCCGACCGCCACACAAAGCACCTCGGCGGATTCCACGTGCTGCTGCAAGTTGCGGGTGAAGCGATGCGCGATGTTGACCGTGGCACCTGCCAGCAGCATTTCCAGCGCCAGCGGCCGACCAACGATATTGGACGCGCCAACCACCAGCACGTCACGTCGCTTCACATCAATCGCAAACGCGCGCAAAAGGGTCATGACCCCGCGCGGCGTGCACGGCCTCAGCCCAGGATCACGCAAGGCAAGTCGCCCCATGTTGACCGGATGAAAGCCATCAACATCCTTGTCCGGGGCAATTCGAGAGGTCACCGCCTTTTCGTCGAGATGCACCGGCAGAGGCAGCTGCACCAGAATACCGTCAACAGAATCATCTTCATTGAGGCGATCAATCAAGGCCAGCAACTCCCCTTTGGAGATGCCGTGCTGCAGGCGGTAGTCGCGTGAGACGATACCGGCGCGGGAACAGGCGCGGATCTTGTTGGCCACGTACACCTCGGACGCCGGATCGTCACCGACCAGCACCACCGCCAGACCCGGCGGCCTGCCGCCCTTTTGAACATGCGCGGACACCGAGTCGGAGACATTGCTGATCAGTCGGTCGGCTACTGATCGCCCATCAAGAATGCCCGCAGTTTTTTTATTCATCGCTTTCACATTCTACCGGCTAGCGAGTACGATGAAGAGGGAAACGCAAAGAGGTCGATCCGGTGAATCTGTTTGAATACTCCTTTGCCGCGCTGGGCGGCGGCGCCATGCCCATGGAACGCTTTCGCAATCAGCCTGTGCTGGTGGTCAATACCGCGTCGGAATGCGGATATACCTCACAGTATGCCCAGCTCCAAGCCATCTACAACGACTATCGGCAGTCAGGTCTTGTGGTCCTGGGGATACCGTGCAACGATTTCGGCGAGCAGGAACCAGGCGACGACGCGGCCATTGCCGCTTTCGTCCAAGAAACCTACGGCGTGACTTTCCCCATGACCAGCAAATACTCGGTGATTGGCCCGCAGGCCCACCCGCTGTTTCGGGGTTTGGCCGAAAGCAGGGGCGGAGACATCTTGCCGCGCTGGAATTTCTACAAGTATCTGTTCAATCGCAAAGGCGCGCTGGTCGGGCACTGGCCATCCAAGACTCCGCCTGACGATCCGGCAATCATCCATCAGGTCACGCGCAATCTTCAGTCCTGGTCTCTGTGATCTAAGCCGACCGATCGATCAGCTTACTTGCGGCGCTTGATGAACCGCCGCAGTCTCTGTTTTTTCTGCAGCTGCCGCGGCGTCAACGGGTTGCGGCGCCCCGCATAGGGATTGTCGGATTCGCGAAAAACCAGCTGCACTGGGACCCCGGTCAGCTCGAATTCCCGTCGAAAACTATTGATCAGGTAGCGCTGGTACTGCTGGGCCAGTTGCTTGGTTCGGCTGCCGTGGATGACAATCCGGGTGGGAAACTCGCCCCCGCTGTGGGCATAGCGCAATTTGGCGCTGCCTTGCTTGCCGCCGGGCGGCGGATGACGCTCGGTCGCTCTTCGCAGCGCCCGGGTCAAGGCCGGCGTGGACAGCGAGGCGCTGGCGCAAGCATGAACATGCTTGACCGCGTCGATTAACTCACCCAGGCCACTACCGTGCAAGGCCGACAGGGTAACCAGTGGCGCAAACAAGGCAAAATCAAGTTTTTCCGCGGCGCTTTGCAGCAGCGACCTGCGCTGCCCCTCCGACAGGCCATCCCACTTGTTGAGCCCCAGTACCAGGCCACGACCCGCGGCGATCACATGGCCGGCCAAGCGCGCATCCTGATCGGTAATGCCCTCGGTGGCGTCCAGCATCAAGATGACGATTTGGGCCTGCTCCATCGCTTGCAGTGCCTTGATGGTACTGAACCGTTCGATGCCTTCGTGACTGCCGCGTCGGCGCCGGATCCCTGCCGTGTCGACCAGCTGGAACACTTCGCCATCACGCTCAACCCGGGCCCGAATTGGATCCCGCGTCGTTCCCGGAATCGGAGTCGCCAGGGCTCGTTCAAAGCCGAGCAAGCGATTGAGCAGCGTGGACTTACCGGCATTGGGGCGCCCGACCAGGGCCAGTTGGATGCCGTCGACATCCGTGCCGTCTGATGTGCTGTCGTGTCGCGGCAGAAGCCCCGCCACCGCTTGTCCCAGGTAGTCCAATCCTCGTTTGTGACTGGAAGAGATAAGGCAATAGGGTTCTAGCCCCAGGGCCAAATGCTCGGCCAGAACACTGTCGGGGTCCAGGCCATCGGTCTTGTTGACCGCATGCACCAAGGGTTTGCCACAGGTGCGCAGCCAGGCGGTAATGTCATGATCGGCAGGAGTCAGACCGTCGCGGGCATCGGTCAGCAAAATGACCACATCGGCTTCTTCAATAGCCTGCCGGGTCTGCCGTTCGCGACCGCTGGAGATGGCGTCATCGGCCGTTTCCAGGCCGCCGGTATCGATCAACACGACGGCCCGGCAGCCGAGCTCGGCGCGGCCGTAGATGCGATCGCGCGTCACACCAGGCATGTCGGCGACCAACGCATCCCGCGTGCGCGTCAAAGCATTGAACAGCGTTGATTTGCCGACGTTGGGCCTGCCGACGATTGCGACCACCGGCAACACCACGGGGTTCATCGCGGCAGCGGGCTCAGCCGCGCGTCCGCCACGCGGTCAAGCCACCGTCGACATCCAGCACGTAAAGCGTGTTGCCAACAACCAGGGGTGCGCCCGCCGGAGCATTTCTGCCGATGCGAGTGCGCGCGGCAAACTCCCCACTGTCCAGGTCGAACCAGTGCATGAAGCCCGACTGATCGACCGTGACCAGATGCTGACCCATGAATACTGGCCGCGTGATTTCGCGCCGGGCAAGACGGTCGTCGCGCCAGATGGTGACGCCATTGCGGCGATCCACCACCCACACCGCGTCCTCTCTATCGGCCGCTGCCAGCTGTGTTCGCTGCAGGCTGAGCCCCTGGTGCGAAGCGACATCCTTGACCCAGAGAATGCGGCCGGCATCAAGCGAGAGGCTGGCCATCTGACCACGGTAAGTGACGACGTACAGTTCTGCACCAACGATGGCCATGGGGCCATCGATATCCGCCAGACGATCCAGTTCGGTGCGTCCTTCCGGCACGCTGACCCGCTGCTCCCAGATGACGCTGCCGTCTGCTGCCCTCAGCGCGGTCACCATACCGTCGTCGTAGCCGATAAAGATCTGCCCGGCACGGCCCAGCGGATCACTGGTACCGCGCAAGGTCAGCAGGGGAACGCTACGATCGTAAACCCAGATCCGCGCGCCGGTTTGCCGGTCGAGGCCGAACACCCGTCCATCAATGCAACGGACCACCACCACGCCATCCTGGACAACCGGGTTGGCCAGGACTTCCGAAGACAGCTGCGCGCGCCATAACACATCGCCGCTGTTACGATCGACGACCACAAGTTGGCCACTGAATGTGCCGAAATAAGCGCGCTCGCCGTCCAGAGCCGGACCGGCAGACAGCGGCATGTCCAAATCGAATCGCTGCAACTGACGCCCGGTCTCGGCGCTGACCACCGTGACCCGTCCGCGATAATCGGCTACCCAGATTTCCTGCCGGTCATACACAGGGCGCAGACTGGGCTGGCTGCGACCCAATCCACGGCCGACATTGGCCGACCACACCCGCTCGGTCTGAATGCTCGGGCTGAAATCAACCAGGGCCGCCGGCCCGTCCTCACTATCGCCACGATTGAACCAACCACCCACCGTTTGGCAGCCGGTCAGAACCGTGGTTAGGACTACGGCGAGGACAAATTTTCGAATGGAAATCACGAGCGGTCGCCTTCTTCGCCCGGCGCCGTTGCATCCATCTTCATCTGCAGCAGGCGTCGCCCAAAGCCGCGCTCGTCGGTCAGCTGCAAGGCCTGCTGAAACGCCGCCAGAGCCTCATCGGAGCGGCCCAGCGCAAACAGCAGATCGCCCCGCAGCTCGGCCCAGGCCGCCTCATGGCCCGCTGGTGCCGGGACGGCATCGAGCACACGCAATGCCTCGGTGGTATCGCCCTGGGCTTCGAGCACACGCGCCAGACGCAGCCGGGCGAGTGGCCAAAGACTCTCCATTCGACGCTTTTCGAGGATGTCCTGAAACAACGTCGCGGCGGACTGCAGACGGCCCTCCTCGACGTAGGCCGAGGCCAACAGCAGAGCACCCAGGCCCACATAAGCACTGCGTGGCACTTCGGTTTGCAATTCGGCGAAGCGTTCGGCCGCCCGGTTAGTCTGGCCGGCGTCGACCTCGGCCTGGATCACGGAAAACAGATTCGCAGCCAGAATTTTCTGGTTGGCCTGATGATCCTGCCAATAGCGGAAGCCGAATATTCCGCCAAACGCCAAAACCAGCCCGGTCACGATGGAAATACCATACTCGCGCAGCCATTTTCGGACCCGTTCGCCCTGTTCGTGCTCGTCGTAAAGTTCAACCGCCATAAAATGTTATTCCGCAATAATCGTCTTCAGCCGCAACAGGCCATGATAAATCACATCGCCGCCGCAGCGCTGATCAGTTCCTCCAGACGCTGTGGCAGAGCGCTCAGAGCAACCGCCTCTTGCTGGCCGGATGCCCGCAGGTTTTTGACCTGGCACTGATGCTCGGCAAATTCGCGCTCACCCAGCACCACCGCGTAGGCCGCCCCGCT
>SLJA01000135.1 GCA_007135355.1 Wenzhouxiangella sp. | reverse complement strand
GCGGCCAGTTCCTCGACCGAGCCGTAGCGCCGTTCCGGCTCCTTGCGCAGGGCCTTGAGCACGATGGTGTCCAGATCGCCGCTGAGCTGGCGCTTGAGGCGTTCGGGTCGGGTGCCGCGTTCGGCGGCCGCGACAGCCAGGCGGCCGTCGTTGCCCAGACTCAGGCTCGGTCGGGTCGGCATGTCGCGGCAGATCAGGCGCTGGGCGTCGATCGGTGACGTGGTGACGTCGATGTCATAGGCTGGCGTGCCGCACAGCAGTCGGTATAGCACCAGCCCCAGTGCGTACACGTCGCTGGCGGTGGTGACCGGTTGACCGAGGAATTGCTCGGGGCTGGCCGAGCTCGGCGTCAAAAGGCGCTGGCTGGTCAGGGTGCGCTGACTGGAAGGATCCTCTTCGAGCAGCTTGGCAATGCCGAAATCCACCAGCTTGACCTGGCCATCGCGGTTGACCAGGATATTGCCGGCTTTCAGGTCGCGGTGGATGATCAGGTTCTGGTGGGCGAAATGCACGGCAGCGCAGACTTGCTCAAACAGGCGCAAGCGCTCGGCAACCGACAACTGATTCTGATCGCACCACTGGTCAATGGGCCGGCCGTCGATCAGTTCCATGACCAGCCAGGGCAAGCCGTCCTCGCTGGTGCCGCCGTCGAGCAGACGGGCGATGCTGGCATGCTCCAGACGGGCGAGCAGACGGCGCTCGTGCTCGAAGCGACGAATCAGGCTCTCGCTCTCCAGCCCTGAGCGGATCAGCTTCAGGGCGCCCAGCTGGCTGAAGCCTTCGCCGTCGCGTTGGACGCGGAACACGCTGCCCATGCCGCCTTCGCTCAAGGCTTCTTGCACGATCCAGGGGCCGAAGCGGCGCCCGATCATGCGCGCGCGAAAACGGTCCAGCAGCACGGCTTCGGCCTCGCTCTGGGCCGGACTCTCCAGAAAACTGCCGGCCCGCTCATGCGACGTTAGCAGTGCTTCGAGTTCGGCCCGTAGCGCCGGGTCGTCGGCGCACAGCTGGTCGAGTCGCATCCGGCGTTGTCGAGGATCTTCGATCTCGACCAACTGGCCGAATGCCGCCTCGATGCGCTGCCAGTGCCTGGCGTCCACTACAGCAACTCCGGCAACGGCACCTGGTTGAGTAGCCAGGCCCGCGCCAGTGCCCAGTCGCGCTTGACCGTGGCCTCGGAAATACCCAGGCTGACGGCGGCTTCAGGGATACTCAAGCCGCCGAAATAGCGCAGCTCGATGACCTGGGCCTGGCGCGGCGATAGCATGGCAAGGCGCTCCAGCGCCGTATCCAGCGCCAGCAGTTGCTCGGCGCGTTCGTGACTCATGGCCAGATCGTCCGGATCGTCACCCGACTCCAGCCGGCGATCACGCTTGGCGCTATGGCGGCGGCGGGCCTGGTCCAGCAACACCCGCCGCATCACGGTAGCCGCTATGGCAAAAAAGTGGTTGCGGTTCTGCCAGTTCGGCGTATTTTGCGCCGACAGGCGCAGATAAGCCTCGCTGATCAATTCGGTCGCCTGCAGGGTGACCGGTCCGCCATGCGCGTGCAGTCGGCTGCCCGACAGGGCTCGAAGCTCGTCATAGACCAGCGACATCAGCTGCTCGCCGGCACGATCGTCGCCCGTGGACCAGGCCTGCAACAGAGCAGTCAGATCGTCGGAGTGGCCCATGACGTCGGCTCTTTCAGCGCAATCCCGCGAGTTTTTACTGGTCCGGCGAGTTTAGCAGTTGGCCATTGATGTTCGCCAACCCGGGTCAATCAAGGCGTTTCCGCGTCGCGCAGCGCGGGTTCGGACGGTTCGGGGCGCAGTCGTTCGTAGGCGGCCGCGACGGCAATCAGCCTCGGCTCGCTGTAACGTCCGGCAAACAAGCTCACCCCCACCGGCAGCCCGTGAATCTCGCCCATTGGCACGGTGATGGCCGGATAACCCGATACAGCCGCCGGCGTGGCGCTGCCGCCGCCGAAGTGGTCGCCGTTGATCCAGTCGATTTTCCAGGCCGGCCCACCCGTGGGTGAGATGAGGACATCCACCTCGTGTTCGGCCAGCAGCCGATCGATGCCGTCCTCGCGGGTGGCTGTGCCGATCCGCGCCAGGGCTTCGAGGTAGGCCTCGGATTCAATCCCGTCGGTGGCCTCGGCGCGCTCGAAATGCTCCTGGCCGAACCAAGGCATCTGCCGATCCGCGTGTTCGCGGTTGAACTCGATCAGTGCGGCCAGGTCGAGCCGGTTCAGTTGCGCATCCGGCAGGCTCGCCAGATAGGCGTTGAGCGTATGTCGGAACTCGTGCGACAGCACCGTGTAGGTGTCGGCCCAGAAACCCTCGGGCCAGTCCAGGCTGAGCTCGTCGACGATCTCGGCACCGGCCGCGCGCAGCATTTCGACGGCCTGGTCATACACCGCCAGCACGGCTGGATGGAAGTTCGCCAGGCCGCGGATCACGCCGATGCGCACACCCTCCAGATTGTCGGTTTCCAGTGCCGCCAGCAGTTCCTCAGCACCCCATTCCGGCCGCTCGTTAGTGGCCGGATCGGCCGGATCCGGGCCCATCATCGCTGCCAGCGTGACCACGGCGTCGGCCAGGTTCATGGCCATGGGCCCGGCCGTGTCCTGGGTGTGCGAGATCGGCACGATATGGGTACGGCTGACCAGGCCCACCGTGGGCTTGATGCCGACATTGCCGTTGGCCGTGGCCGGGCAGACGATGGAGCCGTTGGTTTCGGTGCCGATAGCTACCGGCGCCAAGCGGGCGGCCACGGCCGCGCCCGAGCCGGAACTGGAGCCGCACGGGGTCCGGCTCAGATCGAAGGGATTGCGCGTCTGCCCACCTAGCGCGCTCCAGCCGCTGGATGAACGCTCGCCGCGGAAATTGGCCCATTCGCTCAAGTTCGTCTTGCCCAGGATCACTGCCCCGGCCGCGCGCAGGCTGGCCACCAGCGGTGCATCCCGACCGCTGTGGTTGTCCTGCAGCGCCAGAGAGCCGGCTGTGGTTGGCAGCTCGCGCGACTCGATATTGTCTTTGAGCAGAACCGGAATGCCATGCAGCAAGCCCGGCGGCTCACCGGCGGCCAGCTGCCGGTCACGCTCGCGCGCCTGCTCCAGGGCATCCGGGCTGATCGCCAGCACGCTGGCCAGTTCGCCATCCAGTCGTTCGATCCGCTCGATGTAGTACCGCACCAGCGCCTCAGCGCTGATTTCTCCGGCCTGCTGGGCCGCGATCAACCGCGGGATCGAGCGCTCATGCCAGTCATTGGCCAGTACAGTGGCCGGCGCTACGCCCACCAACAGGCAAAGCCAGGCTACAACGGAGTAGATCAAAGTCAGCGGATTTGGCATCAGGATCCATCTCTTGAGTTTCGAGTCTGAGCGTTCATCATCGCCGGTTTTCGATCCAGGGTCGAGTGTTCGCAGTGGATTCAAGTGGAGAACCGAGACCGGGATTTGGCGGCAGTTTGACGCTGCCCCCTCGATTTGGAACAATCAGGCGCAGGATCATAGCCCTCGGCTTTACGCCCCATGCCTTCGCCCGTGCGGGATTGCCCGAACTGCCATACCCGCGTCCATCCGCTGGACCTGAGCGACCTGCATCGCGGTCGCCGGATCAATTGCGCGCATTGCGGCAGGGGCCTGTCGGTCAGCGCGGCATGGTGGGCGATGTTGCCGGTCGGTGCTCTGGCTTGGTGGGGTCTGTTGCAGATCAGTCTGGCGACCGAACTGCCATTCTGGCTGGAGACCTTCGGGGCCGCGGTCACGGTCTGGCTGGTGACGGTGCTGGTACGTCAGGGTCTGGTGATTGAAGGCGCGCCCTGGGTCAGCCTGACCGCCAGGGACGCGCCCTGGGATGCGGGACGCTCGGTGTTCGGCATCCGGCTGGGCTGATCACTCAGCCGCCCGCCTCGCTTTTTGACTGCTCCAGCAGGCGCTGAATGGTCGCGTCCTTTTCCCGCCACAGTTCGTTCAGCCACTGCTGGAACTCGGCCCGATACCCCTCATCTGAGGCATAGTCGCCACCGCGAAAGCGCTCCGGGATGGGCATCATGCGCACATGGACACGCACTTCCGGAATGCGGTCGGCGAACAGGTCGGCCAACTCGCCGCGGCCGTGTGGGTAGACGATGCTGATGTCGACCAGGGTGTCAAGCGTTTCGCCCATGGCGTTCATCACGAAGGCCGTGCCGCCGGCACGAGGTTTGAGCAGGTGGCGGTAAGGTGAGTCCTGGGTGGCGTGCTTGGCTGCAGTGAAGCGGGTGCCTTCAACGAAATTTCCAACGGTAATCGGGATGCCGGCGAATTTTCTGCAGAACTTTCGCGTCGCTTCAAGATCGCGGCCGGCTAGCTCTGGCCGGCGGGCAATCTGCTCGCGGGTGTAGCGTTTCATGAATGGGAAATCCAGTGCCCACCATGCCAGACCCAGCAACGGCACCCAGATCAGCTGGCTTTTGAGAAAAAAGCGCAAAAACGGCAGTCGGCGATTGAACACCTTCTGGAGCACCGGAATGTCGACCCAGCTTTGGTGGTTGCACAGCATCATGAAGTGGCCATCAAGCAAGGGCTGTTCCGGCAGCCCTTCGACGTGCACCCTTAAGCTGGTCAGATGATCGATCATCCAGCTGTTAATGGCGATCCAGTTGCTCGCGATCGCCATCAGCCCGCGGTCGAGCACGCCGCGGGCACGATCGAACGGCAGCAGAGCCTTGAGCAGTGCCAGCAGCAGCAGCGGACCGATATGGACAAAGGTATTGAACGTCAGCAACGCGGTTGCGCCAAATACGCGCAGGCTGGCGAGGATTCGACCAGTCATTGAAGGTAAAGGGCTGATAAGCTGAGGAGTATGGATCATAAACCGAATTTCTTTATTGGACAGGTTGTCTGGCACCGCAAGTTTGGCTATCGCGGCGTCGTCTTTGATGTGGATCCGATATTTCAGGGTACCGAGGAGTGGTATGACCAGGTCGCCCGCTCACGCCCGCCGAAGGATCGGCCTTGGTACCACGTGCTGGTTCATGAAGCCGAGCACAGTACCTATGTGGCAGAGCGCCATCTGCAGGCCGACCCACACGGGGGGCAGATCGAGCATCCCGCGCTGGGTCAATTCTTCTCCCGCTTTGTCGGTGGGCGCTACCTGTCGGCGCGTCTACCGCAGTAACTCCGGCATGACACGTGGCGTGGAACAGATTCCCTGGGCCTACGATGCGCTGATCCGCTTTTTTCCAGGGCTGGCGCGTTGGCGTTCCGAACTGATCGCCATGGCTCGAGGACGTGTTCTGGAGGTGGGCTGTGGCACCGGGCTGGGTCTGCGTGATTTCGGCACCGATGTTGACGGCGTCTGGGGTATCGACCCCAATATCGGCTCCCTGCATCGTGCCCGCCGCCGTCTGCCCGCGGCCGGTCTGGCTGTGGCCTCGGCCGAGCAGCTGCCGTTCGCCAAGGCCAGTTTCGACTGCGTGGTCTCCAGTCTGGTGTTCTGCAGCGTGCCCGATCCGCTGCGCGGTCTGCACGAGATTCGGCGCGTGCTCAAGCCCGATGGACGGCTGCTGATGCTGGAGCATGTCCAGGCCCGCTCCAGGTTTCGGGCGCGAATGCTGGACCTGCTGCAGCCGCCATGGACTGCCGTGACCGGCGGCTGCCATCCCAACCGGCACACCGAGCGTACGGTTGAATCTGCCGGCTTTCGCATCGACCCGGATACCCGCCGCGCCCGCGGCCTGATGCGCTGGTTCGTGGCGTATCCTTAGTGCCAGATCTTTGGCTGCTTCCAGTCCGACTTGAACGAGCCCACCGCCTCTGTCCGCAGACAAACCTACATTCTCAACCCGATCGCCGGGCGGCGTGGTCGCCGGCATCAAGCGGCGCTGATCGAGCGCCTGCGACGGGCCGCGCCCGCAGCTGAAATCCTCGAGACTCAGGGTCGCGGCGAGGCCGAGACACTGGCCCGTGCCCGCCGCGATGAGCCGGATCGGGTCGTGATCGCGGTCGGCGGCGACGGCACCGTGCATGAGGTTGGCAGCGGTCTGATCGGGGCAGCCGCTGCCTTCGGCGTCCTGCCCACCGGGTCCGGCAATGATTTCGCCAGCATGATCCGGGTGCCGAGCACGCTCGAAAGCGCTCCGGAGTTTTTCGCCAGCGAGCCGGTTCGCCCTTGCGATGCGGGTCTGGTCGAATGGTCCGACGAGGGCGGTCGGCTCAGTCGCGGCGCCTTCATCAACAGCCTGGGTCTGGGCATTGAGGGCGCGATTGCCGGACGCGCCGATCGGCTGTCGCGCATCCCTGGTTTTCTGCGCTACCTGGTGGCCGCGGCGCTGGAAATCCCGGGCTACCGTTCCCCCTGCGTGCGGCTAGAGCGGGATGGCGCGCGCACAGCGCAGCGCCAGCTGCTGATTTCCATCGGTAATGGCCGGCGAGCCGGAGGCGGTTTCTTGCTCCATCCACGGGCGTGTATTGATGACGGTTGGCTGGAGCTATGCCGTGCAGACCCTTTGCCGCTGCATCGCCTGTTGCGCATCGTGCCGTCGGTTTTCAGCGGCCGTCACACCCGCTTCGAAGGTGTTCATGCCGAACGCTGTCGCAGCCTGTGCCTGAGCAGTGATCCGCCAACACCCCTGCATGCCGACGGCGAGATGCTGAGCCGAGCGGCGGTTCAGGTGTCCGTGTCTGTCTTGCCCGCCGGCTTGCGCCTGGTCGGTTGAACCCGCGCCCGGGTGGACGGATCATGTTGCACTGCACAGTTACTTTTGCGTTCAGCCTTGGCACAATGCGGACGTTGGATCAAAAACTGCTTCGGGAGTAGTCATGAGCAAGATCGCTATCGTCACTGGTGGAACCCGCGGAATTGGTGCAGCCATTTCAGAAGAACTCATCCGCCAGGGCTTTAGCGTGGCGGCCACCTTCGGCGGCAACGCCGAAGCGGCCGCGGAGTTCGAGCAGGCCACGGGCGCACGCACCTTCCAGTGGGACGTCGGAGATTTTGACGCCTGCCAGGAAGGGGTGAAGAAAGTGGAAGAAGAGCTCGGGCCGGTCAGCGTGCTGGTCAACAATGCCGGGATCACCCGCGACGGCACCATGCACAAGATGAGCTTTGAGCGCTGGGATGATGTCATCCGCACCAACCTGACTTCGTGCTTCAACATGTGTCGCGCCGTAATCGAGGGCATGCGCGAACGCAACTATGGCCGCATCGTCAACATCGGATCGATCAATGGCCAGGCCGGCCAATATGGCCAGGTCAACTATGCGGCGGCCAAGTCCGGCATCCACGGTTTCACCAAGGCGCTGGCCCAGGAAGGTGCAGCTGTCGGTGTCACCGTCAACGCCATCGCGCCGGGCTATATTGCCACCAGCATGGTTGAAGCCGTACCGGAGCGGGTGCTCGAGAAGATCATCGGGCGCATCCCCGTAGGCCGCCTGGGCAAGCCGGAGGAAATCGCCCGTGCGGTAGCCTTCCTGGTTGCTGAAGATGCCGGCTTCATCACCGGCTCCACCCTGTCGATCAACGGCGGCCAGCACATGTACTAACCGGCCTCGGCCGGTTCCAACCCCCGTAGGTCGGCCCTCCGTGGCCGACGTCCGATTTGCGACACGGCCACCACCATCGTGGCCAAATCCACCATCGCCTTTCGTACGGCCCTTGGAAAAGCAGCACGCAGAAACGCAGAGGGCGCAGAGGACGCAGAGGAAAAGACGGTTGGAACAATGATTGCTCAGGCGATGGTGGTTGTGGTGCGGGTTTCGGGCGACGGATGGATCGGACGTCGGCCACGGAGGGCCGACCTACGGATTCGGTGCATGGGGTCTCCAGGTGGGGGACGTACCATACATCGGACGCGATGCGTCCGGCCGCCACGGTGGGAGACGCGCCGCACATCGGACTTCTCTTCCTCTGCGTGC
>SLJA01000049.1 GCA_007135355.1 Wenzhouxiangella sp. | reverse complement strand
TCCTCGGCGGTCTCGTTATCGGGGATTCTGAGCAGCGCCTCGGCCAGGCACATCAGCACCACGCCCTCCTCCGAGGACAGATCATATTCGCGCATGAAGGCTTCCATGGCCACGGCCTCGCGCGCTCGGGCACGCACGCGGACCACCAGGTCCACCGCATGCCGTCGAATGCGTTCTCGGGCCGCTCGATCCAGATCGATCCGGTCAAGCAGGAAGCGCACATGGCCTTCCTCGTCAAGCTCCCAAGCCTGGTCCAACAACTGATCCGAGCGCGTGGGTTCGAAAGCCTCGGGACACACGAAAATTCTCGCTTTGGGGGCCGCTGTCATCAGGTCTGGCTCCGATCGAATCAGAACTGCGAAGTGTACCGCAGCTGCCGCGGCAGGCGCTGCCCGCACAGGCGGCCGATTGGCCAAGAGCGGGTGGCGATTACGATTTTTTTGATCTGTGTCATTGACACTGGTGAACAAAATGCTGTTTCCCAGCGCGCCCGCGTGGGCTACAATGCGACCTCCTTCGGTAGGGAATAGCCATTTCTTAACAAACGCATGCTGCAGGTCCACGCCACCGAACAACCAACGGGTGACATGGTGATCGAAACCCGATCCAACCTTTCCATGTCGCTGGAAGGTCTTACGGCAGTGTTTTGTGGTATCTGCGTCGTGACGCTATTGGTGGTCGCCTGGCCGGTTTTCATGGGCTTGTGGCCGATTCTTCTGGCGGCTTTGCTGCATTTGGCGGTTGTGGGATGGTGCTTTCGAGCGGCCTGGCGTGGCAATTGGGCGCGCGAACGGCTGCTGTTGAAGGGCGACAACCTGGTGGTCGAACAGTTTCGACTGGGGCGGCAAAGCAAGAGCGACTGGCCTGCTGCCTGGACCCGGGTGGAATTGGTGCCCGGTCGCCTGGGCAACAAGCAGGTTTTCATCGGCTGTCATGGGCAGCGGCTGGAGATCGGCGCTTTCTTGCCGATGCATGAAAGAGAAGAGCTGGCTGCGGCGGTCAGGGGCATGCTGAACCGCCGTTCGCCCTGGAGTGGATCGCAAATCATACGGATACCTTGAGGATGAAGAGAACCAACGAATTGATCGTTGCCCTGGCCGTCATGGCCGTGATCATCGTGATCGTCTGGGGAGTTTTCGCTGTCGGCGACAACATGCCGCGCGGCGTGACCGCCTACGCCCAAAGCGTCTACCAGTTGCACAACACCATTCTTGGCATCGTGACCGTCATTGGCGTTCTGGTTTTTACCGCGATGTTTACCTCGATCGTCGTGCACCGCCGCTCAAAAGGCTATCAGGCCGCCAAGTTTTCCCACTCCACCAAAGCCGAAATCGTCTGGACCGCCATCCCGGTTGTGATTCTGGTGGTGATGGCCATCCCGGCCACCCGCGTGTTGATCGAGATGGAAAATACGGCCGGGGCCGAGATGAACGTCAAGATCACCGGTTATCAATGGCTGTGGAAATATGAGTATGTCGAAGACGGTATCAGCTTTTTCTCGGCCATGGACCGAGAAAGCAACCGGGCTCGCCAGCTGGGGTCGGGGATCAATCCGCGCGACGTGGAAAACTATCTGCTGGAGGTCGACAATCGCCTGGTGCTGCCGACCAACACCCGCATTCGGTTCCTCTTGACCGCCGATGACGTGATTCATTCCTGGTGGGTGCCCGAGCTGGGTTGGAAGCGCGATGCCATCCCGGGCATGATCAACGAAGCCTGGACGAAGATCGAGGAAGAGGGCATTTTCCGCGGGCAGTGCGCCGAACTGTGCGGGGCCGACCATGGCTTCATGCCCATTGTGGTCGAGGCCGTCTCGCCCGAAGCGTTTCAAGCCTGGGTGGCTGAACAGCGTCAGGATCTGGCCGACGCGGCGCATGATGCGGCCCGCTTGTGGACGCGGGAAGAGCTGATGAGCCACGGTGAGCGCGTCTACCAGGCACAATGCGCCTCCTGTCACCAGGGTGACGGCGGCGGCCTGGAGCCCGCGTTTCCCGCGCTGGTTCGCGACGGTATGCCAACCGGCGATCTGGAAACCCACATCTACACTGTTCTGAATGGCCGTGAGGGTACCGCCATGGCCGGTTTCCGCGACCGCCTGCAGCCTCAAGATATTGCCGCGGCACTGACGTTCACCCGCAATGCCTGGAACGATGGGGCCGGCGAGGTGGTGCAACCCGCCACGGTGGCCAGACGCGACCAGGGCTAAAACCCGCTTGAGCTCAAACCAGATTATTGAATTGATTGCAAGGGATACCGATCAGCATGGCTAATGCAAGCACAGCGCATCACGACGATCATCACGACCACCACCCCACCGGGCTGGCGCGGTGGTTGTTTTCAACCAACCACAAGGAACTGGGAACGCTTTATCTGATTTTTTCACTGGCCATGTTCCTGGTCGGCGGCGCCATGGCCCTGGTGATTCGCGCGGAGCTGTTCGCACCCGGGCTGCAGCTGGTCAACCCCGAATTCTTCAACCAGATGACCACCATGCACGCGCTGGTGATGATCTTCGGCGCCGTGATGCCGGCCTTCGTGGGCCTGGCCAACTGGATGGTGCCGCTGATGATTGGCGCGCCGGACATGGCTTTGCCGCGCATGAACAACTGGTCATTCTGGATCTTGCCGTTCGCCTTCACCCTGTTGCTGTCGACGCTGTTCATGCCCTCGGGCGGCCCGTCAGCGGGCTGGACCTTGTATCCGCCGCTGTCGCTGCAGGGCGGCAACAGCCTGGCGTTCGTCATTCTGGCGATTCACCTGATGGGTATTTCTTCCATCATGGGCGCCATTAACATCATTGCCACCATCCTCAACATGCGCGCGCCGGGCATGACCCTGCTGCGCATGCCGCTGTTCGTCTGGACCTGGCTGATTACCGCCTTCCTGCTGATCGCGGTGATGCCGGTTCTGGCTGGCGCGGTGACCATGCTGTTGACCGACCGATTCTTCGGAACCAGCTTCTTCAACGCCGCCGGCGGCGGCGATCCGGTGCTATATCAGCATATCTTCTGGTTTTTCGGGCACCCGGAGGTTTACATCCTGATCCTGCCGGCGTTCGGTATCGTGTCGGAAATCATCCCGACCTTCGCCCGCAAACCGTTGTTCGGTTACACCGCGATGGTCTATGCCACCGCCTCGATCGCTTTCCTGTCGTTCATTGTCTGGGCCCATCACATGTTCACCGTCGGCATGCCACTGGGTGCCATGCTGTTTTTCATGTACGCGACCATGGTGATTGCAGTTCCCACTGGGGTGAAGATCTTCAACTGGATCGCCACCATGTGGCGCGGCTCCATGACCTTCGAAACGCCAATGCTTTTTGCACTGGGCTTTGTCGTCATGTTTACCATCGGCGGACTTTCCGGCTTGATGCTGGCCATCGTGCCGACCAACTTCCAGTATCACGACACCTACTTCGTTGTTGCCCACTTCCACTACGTTCTGGTCAGCGGAGCGGTCTATGCCATCATGGCCGGCGTCTACTACTGGCTGCCTAAATGGACCGGCCACATGTACGACGAGAAGCTTGGCAAGATCCATTTCTGGTGGTCAACGATCTGGGTCAATGTGCTGTTCTTCCCGCAACACTACCTGGGTCTGGCCGGTATGCCGCGGCGCATTCCCGACTATGCAGTGCAGTTCGCCGAATTCAACATGATTTCGTCGATCGGCGGCTTCATGTATGGTTTTGGCCAGCTGCTGTTTGTCTACATCATCTGGAAATGCGTCCGCGGCGGCGAAAAAGCCACCGCCCAGGTCTGGGACGGTGCACGTGGCCTGGAGTGGACAGTGCCCTCGCCGGCGCCGTTGCACACCTTCGACACACCGCCGCTGGTGGATGACAAGGTGGCGGTGCACGCCGATCGCCTGACCTGACCCGCACCCCGTTATGGTCAAGCCCAAGACCCGGCGACACCAGGAGCGCCGTAGCGGGATCATCCGCACGGCGCTGGTCCTTGCCGCCATCGTCTTGTTCATTTATCTGTTTTTTGTCGGACGAGCCGTCTTCAACTATTTCGCATGAGTGCATCAACACCTTCCACCCTCCGTACCGCCGGCACGCTGGCCCTGTTGGCCGTTGCCATGTTCGGTTTCGGCTACCTGCTGGTTCCGCTATATGACAAGTTCTGCGAAATCACCGGCATTGGCGGCCGTACCGGCGAAGGCGTTGCCGTAGAAACCTTGAGCGGGGAAATCGACACGTCGCGGCTGGTGACGGTCCACTTCGACGCGACTGTCAATTCTGCCCTGCCCTGGCGCTTTGAACCCACGCAGCGCATGATGGACGTGCATCCGGGCAAGCTGTACGAAACCAAGTACGTCGCCTACAATTTGTCCGACCGGCCAGTGATCGCGCAGGCAGTGCCCAGTGTGTCACCGGGCCGCGCGGCGCTGTTTTTCAACAAAACGGAATGCTTTTGCTTTACCGAGCAGTTGCTGGGGCCCGGGGAGTCGCGCGATATGCCGGTTCGGTTCATCGTTGACCCAAACCTGCCGCAGGGCACCAGCCTGGTCACGCTTTCCTACATCATCTATAAAAATGACGCAGCAACCGCGGTATTGGCCGCGGCTAACTGATTAGCAGGGAGTCCTTCGATGGCACAGAGCAGCTACTTCGTCCCGGCCACTGCCAAATGGCCGATCGTCGGCACGGTCGGCATGTTTATCATGATGATTGGCTTTGCCAATTGGCTCAACATGGGGCCGACCGGGCCATGGCTGGCTGCAATCGGCGGCGCCATCATCATTGCCATGATTTTTGGCTGGTTTGCCGACGTGGTGCGTGAGTCCAGGGCCGGTCTGTACAACCCCGCGGTCGATGCCTCCTTCCGCCAGGGCATGATCTGGTTCATTTTTTCCGAAGTGATGTTCTTTGCCGCTTTTTTCGGCGCCTTGTTCTATGCGCGTATGTTCGCCGTGCCGTGGCTGGGCGGCGACGGTACCGGCGCCATGACACGCGAGTTCCTATGGCCTGAGTTCGAGGCGACGTGGCCGACTCATGGGCCCGCCGAGCTAGGCGGTGATTTCCAGACCATTCCTGGTTTCGGCTTGCCGCTGCTCAACACGCTGATTCTTTTGACCTCGGGGGTCACCATCACGCTGGCGCACTGGGCCCTGAAAAAAGGTCAACGCGCCGCGCTGATCGGCTGGATGATCGCCACCATTGTGCTGGCCTGCGTGTTCTTGAGCATTCAGGCCTATGAGTACGTTCATGCCTACCGCGACCTGGGTTTGACCCTGGGCTCAGGCATTTACGGCTCAACCTTTTTCATGTTGACCGGTTTCCACGGCATCCACGTGATCATCGGCACGATTATGTTGATCGTGATTACCATTCGCTGCGCCATGGGTCATTTCACCGAAAAGAACCATTTCGGCTGGGAGGCGACCGCGTGGTACTGGCACTTTGTCGACGTAGTCTGGCTGGGCGTGTTCATCTTTGTCTACGTGGTTTAGCTCGTCTCATAGCTTGGAACAGGCCCGGGCTTGCGCTCGCTGAACAGCCCGGGCGCGAAGCGTTCGCACAGGATTCCTTCGTGCTGCAGCTGCGCCAGCGCGCAACGCACGACCGCAACACCCAGCCCGGTCTCGGTCGCCACCTGATCGGGCCGGAGCCGTCCGGTACGTCGCACCGCACCCAGTACCACCCGGCGCGCGGCCTCTTCCCTGTCCACACGTTCGTCCGGGATCAGCGCCCGTTGTAGACGAGGCTCCAGGCGGGCCTCCGGTAACAGGCTGAGCCAGACCGGCAGGGACTCGCGGTGGGTCCAGATGCAGCGTTTGCTGTTCGTCCACAAGGCGACTGCGCAAACATTCTTCTTCAGCGCGCTGAATGCCCACTGGGCCTGATACTGCAGGGCCTGATCCGCCGGCAGATATATCCACTCAAGCAAGGCCTGTTCCAAAGCGTCCGGATGCGTCAACAGGGTCGGACGGCGCGTAGTCTGGACGGAACCGGCCAGCCCCGGGTTGGTCCGTGCAGATTCGAACGCGCGAGTCCGTCGTTCCTCGGCCGCTGCCGGGTCCAGAAACGCATGCCGCGGCGCGTGAATGGCGCACTGGGCGAGCACAGACGGTTCTTGCGTCTGGCAGCAGTGAATTCGCACCATCCCTGACTCGATGCGCCGATAAAGCCGCTCCAGTCCGCTGGTGTCCATGTACTCCTCCAGACAATCAGCCAGGGCCTGTTGCACCAGCGGATGCGCCGGCACCTGACGCGGACCGGACAGATTTTCCAGGCAGGCCAGCTGATCCGGGAACACCCGGGCAATCAGGTTTTCTGCACGATTACGCTGCAGCTGCGGCGGCACGGCGCCTTTGACGTCACGACGAGGAACGGCCAGGGCGATATTGGCACACCAGCGCATGCGCAGCTCGAACTGCGGCGTGTCCAGCACGGCCTGGATCAAGACATCGCGCAGAGTCTGCGAGTTGAGATAAGCAAGCACCTCTTCCAGAGCAAAGCTGTGGGTGGCGCCCAGCGAGATCAGGATGGCGTTATCGGTGACGGCGGCCTGCAGCTCGAAGTTGAAGCGACGACAGAAGCGTTTGCGCAAGGCCAGACCCCAGGCCCGGTTGATGCGCTGGCCGAAGATGGAGTGGATGACCAGATGCTCGTCGCCGCCCGGATCGAAGAAGCGCTCCAGCACGATGCATTGGCTGTGCGGCAGCGCACCGAGCTGGTGGCGGGCGTCCAACACTGCCGCGGCCAGTCCGCTGTCATCCGGCATCAGGCCGCGCGCAGCCACAGAAAGTCGACGGCGCAGGAAGGCCGACAGCAAGCCTGAGCGCCCCGGGCCCTCGCCGAACCAGAACGGCATTGCCGCCTCCTCGGCTTGCGGATCCTGGCGCACCACGATCGAGCGGACGTCCTTGGCCACGATTCGAAAAGTCTCACCGCCCAACTGAATCGCCTGGCCGGGAGCGGACTCGAAGGCGAACTCCTCATCCAGCCGGCCCAGTTCCCGACCGCTTTCGGCATCCACCAGGCTGTAGTCGAACCATTCGGGCAAGGTGCCGGGATTCAAACGGCTCAGGAGCTGGAACTCCGGGTCAGCCTGGAGACGATTTTCACTCAGACGCAGCAGCGGACCGCGACCGACTTCGCGCCCGGCGATAAAGCCGTCATGCAGCATCTGCAGCACTGCAGCGAATTTCGACGCTTGGAAATCCGCCCACGGCGCGGCGCGCCGGACCAGCTCCAGCACATCCTCCTCCCGGAACAGGCCGTCGCCCAGCATCCCAATCAGGTGCTGGGCCAGGACATCGAGATAAGCGGCCGGCATGCGACTGCGCTCCAGGGCCTGGCGCTCAAGGCTGTCCCGTAGCGCCAATGCGTCCAGGGCATCGCCGATGCACAGGGGAAACAGATGAATACGCGGCCGTCGTCCGGGCCCGTGTCCGGAGCGACCGGCGCGCTGACGAATGAGGTTGATGCCGACAGCCGGACCGATCTGGCAAACCCGGTCCAACGGCCCGATGTCGATGCCCAGTTCCAGCGAGGCGCTGCACACGACCACCGCAACCCGGCCGGAGCGCAGAGCGTCTTCCGCCCGGGCTCGCTGCGCACCGCCCAGGCTGCCGTGATGGGCGGCAACCCGTTCGCTGCCGAGGCGTTCAGCCAAGCGCAGCGCCACGCGCTCGACCTGGGCGCGGGTATTGCAGAAGACCAGGGTGCGGCTGGCCTGCTGCACGATGCCTGAGATGCGCTCGAGCACGAAGCCCCAGCGCGGGCCGTCGGGATGCGGCTGCCAGTCCAGCCCGCCCTGCTCGACGCAAACATCGATCGACGGCTGGCGCCCGCCCTCGATCAGACAATAGCGTCGGCCGGTCCCGACCAGAAATCGGGCTGCCCGGGCGGCTGGTCGTGCCGTGGCACTCAGGCCGATTCTCT
>SLJA01000333.1 GCA_007135355.1 Wenzhouxiangella sp. | reverse complement strand
GGCGCTCGCGCAGGTAGGACAGGATGCCGCCGCGCAGGTGATAGACCTGCTCAAAACCCCGGGCCAACAGCCAGGCGCTGGCCTTTTCGCAGCGCACGCCGCCGGTGCAGAACATGGCCACCGGCTTTTCCCGGTCAAGGTGCTCCAGCGCCCAGGGCCCAAACTCGGTGAAGCTGGCGATGTCCGGATCGGCCGCATCACGGAAGCTGCCGATGGCGACTTCGTAATCATTGCGGGTATCGACCAGCTGGATCCGGTCCGATTCGAGCAGCGCGTGCCAGGCATGCGGATCCAGCGCCTTACCGGTCCGGTCAACGCCCGGATCAAGCTGGGGGTCAAAGGTGATGATCTCCGGACGGACGCGCACTTTGAGGCGCAGGAAAGGAACCGCCTCGACCGGCTGGCGGTTGACGACCAACTCGGCGATGCCGTGCGCCTCGGCCAGGGTGTCCAGCCAGCTGTCCAGATCCTTTTCGGCGCCCCCCAGCGAGAAGTTGATGCCTTCAGGCGCCAGCAGCACAGTCCCCTTCAGCCCCAGCCGCCTGGCCACGGCCAGCAGGCGCTCGCGCAGCAGCGGCAAATTTTCGAGGCGGGTGAACTGGTAGGCACTGAGCAACTCGGTCATCCGAGCATTTTATACCCAAGCCTTGAACCTTCGGCCACCGGCCCTCATCCACCGGCACATTTTTCTTGTCATCAATTCGTGTTTCAAGCTACAATTGATGGGATTTGTCGAGTGGCTATTGCTTCGACAAAGATAAAAACACACGCTAATCGACACATGCTGCGGGGTTGCCCGCGTCGTTCCGAAGCGGAATTTGCGCCGCCACGGACGATACTACGGTTCGCAAGCATGGGATTGGCGGAGGCCTAAACCCCGGACAAGCAGCGCATCACCGTCGCGGCCGCCCAATGCTGATGCCTATGCGCCGCTCATGCGTCTTGTCCACCGAACGACAAGGATATCGTCATGCCCAACGTCACGATGCGCCAGATGCTTGAAGCCGGCGTGCACTTCGGACACCAGACCCGCTATTGGAACCCCAAGATGGAGCCGTTCATCTTTGGCGCGCGGGGCAAGATCCACATCATCAATCTTGAAGAAACCTTGCCGCTGCTCAAGGAGTCGCTGGACTTCCTGAGCCGCCTGGCCAGCCGGCGCGGCACCATCATGTTCGTCGGCACCAAGCGCGCCGCCGGGCAGGCCATCGCCGAGGAAGCCCAGCGCTGCAACAGCCCGCACGTTTCGCACCGTTGGCTGGGTGGCATGCTGACCAATTTCCGCACCGTCAAGCAGTCAATCAACCGCTTGAAGGAACTGGAGGCGATGGAAACCGATGGCAGTTTCCAGCGGCTGGTGAAGAAAGAGGTGCTCCAACTGACCCGCGAGCGCGACAAGCTGGAGCGCAGTCTCGGCGGCATTAAGAACATGAATGGCCTGCCCGATGCCATGTTCGTTATTGATGTCGGGCATGAGTCGATCGCCATCGCCGAAGCGCGCAAGCTCAAGATCCCGGTGGTCGCCGTGGTCGACACCAATCACTCTCCGGAAGGCATTGACTACGTCATTCCCGGCAACGACGACGCCATCCGCGCCATTCGTCTTTACACCCAGCTGGCAGCCGATGCCATTCTCGAAGGCCGCGCCTCGGCGCCCATGCCAAGTAGCGGTGATGCCGACGAATTTGTGGAACTGGACGCCGAGGGCAACCCGGTGGAGACCAGCACCGAGCGCAAGCCGGCCGGAAAAGTGACCAAGAAAACCGCACGCAAGAAGGCAGTGGCCAAGGCCGCCGAAGCGACTGAGTCAGCGGCTGGCGATGCCGAAGCGGAACCCGTTACGGCAGCAGCCGGTGAAGCAGCCGAGATTGATGCTGCGCCGCAAAAGGTCGCGAAGAAGAAGGCTGTCAAGAAGGTGGCAGCGGCAAGCAAGGATGACGAGTCCTGAGCAAATGGCTCAGGCGCTACCCAGACCGACAGGCAAGGAATTGAAGCAATGAGCATTACGGCAGCACAAGTCAAGGAACTCCGCGAGCGCACCGGCGCCGGCATGATGGAGTGCAAGAAGGCGCTGGTCGAGACCGGCGGCGATATGGAAAGTGCAATCGAGCACCTGCGCAAGTCAGGCTTGGCCAAGGCCGACAAGAAATCAGGGCGCGTGGCCGCCGAAGGCGCGGTCATCCAGGCCGGCGACGAAAGTCACTCGGTGCTGGTCGAAATCAACTGCGAGACCGACTTCGTCGCCAAGGATGAAAACTTCCGCGGATTCGCCGAGGAAGTGGCCAACCTGGCCCTGGGCACAGCCGATGTCGACACTTTGAATGCCGCGGGCATGGCCAACGGCCAGACCGTCGAGGAAAACCGTCAGCAGCTGGTTGCCAAGCTGGGCGAGAACATTCAGGTGCGTCGCCTGGTTCACCTCAAGGCCGACTCCGGCGTCGTTGCTAGTTACATCCATGGCGGTCGCATCGGCGTCCTGGTTACGATCAGCGGGGACGACGTCGAACTGGCGCGCGACATCGCCATGCACGTGGCGGCGCTCAATCCAGCCTACCGCGATGTCGCCGACGTCCCGGCCGATGCGGTCGAAAAAGAGAAAGAGATTCTCATTGCCCAGGCCGCCGACAGCGGCAAGCCGGCCGACATCATCGAGAAAATGGTGTCCGGTCGCCTGAAGAAACATTTGGCCGAGATCACGCTGACCGGACAGCCCTTTGTCAAGGATGGCGATGTGACCGTGGGTCAATTGCTGAAATCCAAGGGCTCGCAGGTGCAGGCGTTTGTTCGCCTGGCGGTCGGCGAAGGCATTGAGAAGGAAGAAAGCGATTTCGCGGCCGAAGTGATGCAGCAGGCTCGCGGCGGATGAATGGTGTGCCCGGCCGCGTGCCGGGCATCATCGGAAGCCCAGGGGACGGAATGTGGCAAGCAATATGAGCGAGCGGCCCGAGATCAAGCGCATTCTGCTGAAGCTGAGCGGAGAAGCGCTGCTCGGAGAATACGAGTACGGGATCGATCCCAAAATCAGTTCGCGCATAGCCAGCGAGGTGGCCAGCGTCATCCAGACCGACGTGCAAATCGGCATCGTGATCGGCGGCGGCAACATCTTCAGAGGCAAGGGGCTGGCTGCTTCCGGCATTGACCGTGTCACTGGTGACCACATGGGCATGCTGGCCACGGTCATGAACGCGTTGGCCCTGCAGGACTCGCTGGAGCGGGCCGGGGTGACCACCCGGGTGATGTCGGCCGTGTCGGTGCGGGAGGTCTGCGAGGACTATATCCGGCGGCGCGCCATTCGCCATCTGGAAAAAGGCCGGGCAGTGATTTTTGCCGCCGGCACCGGCAATCCGTTTTTCACCACCGACACCGCCGCCAGTCTGCGCGCCATCGAAATCGGCGCCGACCTGATGATCAAGGCCACCAAGGTGGACGGCATTTACACCGCAGACCCACTAACCGACCCAACGGCGCGGCGGTACGAGCGCGTTGGCTACGATGAGGTCATTGAGCGCAAACTCCAGGTGATGGACACCAATGCCATCGTCTTGTGCCGCGATCAGTCGATGCCGATCCGGATCATCGACCTGACCCGCGCCGGCCAGCTTCAGGCCCTGATTGAAGGGGAGAACATCGGGACCCTGGTCAGTTAAAACCGGCGACGCTGAAAGATAGTCGCCGGCCGATGCTGCAATGGGTCGCCCGGCGCATTACAATCCAACGGCCATGACCTGCATATTGAACCGGGGAATTTGAGGACGTCCATGCTCAACGACATCAAGAAAGAATCCGACTCGCGCATGGCCAAGAGCATTGCGGTGCTCCAGGCCGAGCTGGCCAAAATCCGCACCGGCCGGGCCCATCCCAGCCTGCTTGAGCACATCACGGTGGATTACTACGGCTCCGAGGTTCCGCTCAATCAAGCAGCGAGCATTAGCGCCGAAGATGCCCGCACCCTCAGCGTAGTGCCGTTTGATAAGTCCATGGTAGGCAAGATCGAAAAGGCGATCATGACCTCGGATCTGGGCCTCAACCCCATGACTGCAGGCGCCAATATCCGCGTGCCCCTGCCGGCCCTGACCGAAGAGCGCCGGGCCGACCTGGTCAAGGTCGTGCATCATGAGGGCGAAAACGCCAAGATCGCAATCCGCAACATTCGCCGCGACGCCAACCACCAGCTCAAGGACGCCATCAAGGAAAAAGCCCTGTCCGAGGACGAAGTCCGGCGCGGCGAAACCCTTGTTCAGCAGCTCACCGATCAGTACGTCGAAAAGGTCGACGAGCTGGTCGCGGTCAAGGAAAAGGAGCTGATGGAGATCTGAGCCATGGCGGATCGCGACCCCGCCCAGCTCCCACAGCACCTTGCAATTGTCATGGACGGCAACGGCCGCTGGGCCATGCGCCGCGGCAAGCCGCGCACTTACGGCCATCAGTCCGGCAGTGAGGCACTGAAACGCACCATAGAGGCGGTCATGCGCCGAGGCATCCCGATCCTGACCGTTTTCGCTTTTTCTTGCGAGAACTGGAACAGACCACGCGCTGAAGTACGCAAGCTGCTCGACCTGTTTCTGAAAGCCCTGAACAAAGACGTCCAGGAACTGCACGAACATGGTGTGCGGATCAATTTCATCGGCGACCGTTCCGTGTTCAACCGGACCCTGCGCGAGGGTATGGCGCAGGCTGAACAGCTGACCTGCTCAAACACCCGGCTGCAGCTCAACGTGGCGGTGAACTATAGCGGGCGCAGCGACATCGTTCAGGCAGCACAAAGGATTGCGGCGGCGGCGGCCACTGGAACACTCGCCGCCGAGGACCTGTCCGAGGAACACCTGAATCAGGAGCTGACGCTGGCTCATCTGCCGCCACCGGATTTGTTCATTCGCACCGGTGGCGAAAAGCGCCTGTCCAACTTCTTGCTCTGGCAAATTGCCTATACCGAGCTGTATTTCTCTGATGTGCTATGGCCTGATTTCGGTGCCGAGGCACTGGAACAAGCCCTTATCGACTTCTCCGGCCGCGAGCGCAGATTCGGCGGATTGAGCCAGGTCCGGAGTGCTTAAGACCCGGGTGATCACCGCGCTGCTGATGGCGGCGATTGGCCTGGTACTGGTGTTTCTGGCACCGGCTCCCGTGTTTGCCATATTGGTCGCCCTGCTCCTGCTCGGGCTGGGCGGCCGCGAATCTGCGCGGCTGGCCGGATACGCCGAAACCTGGCAGGCCCTGGCCTATGCCGCCTTGTTGCTGGCGCTGGCCGGTGTATGGCTGCTGGCCGGCAGCCCAGCGGCACAGCCGATGCTGGGCGCGGCAGCAGCACTGTGGCTGGCGCTGATCTGGTGGCTGACGCGGCCTCAGGCGGGCCACCGCCAGGGCGTTCTCAAGCTGGTGGTGCTGGGCGCGGTGTTGTGGACGGCGTGGCTTGCCGCCATCACCTTACAGCAGGCGTCACCTTGGTTGGTGCTGATGCTGGTCATCATCATCGCGGCGGCCGATATCGGCGCTTATTTCACCGGCAGATCTATCGGAGGCCCCAAACTGGCACCCGCCATCAGCCCCGGCAAAACCATTTCCGGGGCCGTCGGCGGCGTCCTGGCGGCGGCCGCGGTTGCCGCCGGTGCCGCGCTGGCGGTGCCGCAGGCGCCGTTTTCGCCGGCGCCGGCAGCTCTGATCGCGATATTGCTGGCTCTGCTGTCAATCGGCGGTGATCTATTCATCAGTCTGCTCAAGCGCCAGCGCGGCCTCAAGGACACCTCGGCGCTGTTGCCCGGGCATGGCGGGATTCTTGATCGCTTCGACAGCCTGGCGGCGGCGCTGCCATTCTTCGCCCTGGCTTGGTTGTGGTGGGGCCAGTGAGCGAACCAATCGCCGCTGGTGTTGCCCATACAATACCGACATCGGCCTGATGGCCATTTGCGAAGCTATCGTCTGTTCTCGACTATTACTTTGATCTGAGCATGGAATTTCTCGGACCCGTCTTCTGGTTGCTCGTGGCTTTGGGGCTACTGGTTACCTTTCACGAATTTGGCCATTTCTGGGTGGCACGGCGCTGTGGCGTGCGAGTCCTGACCTTTTCGGTCGGCTTCGGCCGTGCCCTGTGGTCCCGCAAGGGAGGCGACGGGGTTGAATATCGTGTGGCCGCGATCCCCTTGGGCGGTTACGTGCGGATGCTTGACGAGCGCGAACGCGAAGTCGCTCCCGAACAACGAAACGAGGCGTTCAACCGCAAACCGCTGGGGCAGCGGGCGGCCATCGTGGCCGCCGGCCCAATATTCAATCTGATTTTTGCCGTCGCCGCGTTCTGGTTGATGTTCGTCGTCGGCGTGTCCGAGACCCGGCCGGTGGTGGGGCCGACGACCGGTCTGGCCGCCGAAGCCGGCCTGCAGGAGGGCGATCTGATCGTAGGTATCAACGGTCAGCGCACCGAATCGTGGACGCATGCGCTGATTGGACTGATGAAGCCGGCTCTGGATCGTCGTAGTGTGGCGCTGGAGGTTGAAGACCGCGACGGCGGGCGCCGCGTAGTGCAGCTCAGCCTGAACCAGCTCGGCGCCGATTTCAACGAAGAGCGTACGCTGGAGTCGATCGGTCTGCAGCCATGGCGTCCGGAACTACCGCCGCTGATCGGCGAAGTCGTGTCGGGAACGCCGGCTGAATCGGCCGGACTGCGCGCGGGTGATCGTCTGGTCGAGATCGGTGGCGAATCGGTCTCCGGCTGGCGCGACATCGCGCGCCTGATCCCCCTGCTTGCGCTTGATGATCAGCAGCGACCGCAAGCTGTCGAGGTCGGAATCGAGCGCGACGGGCGCCTGCTCAACAAGCAGATTGACGTTGAAATCAGGCAGGGCCGACCCGTCATCGGCATCCAGGCGCCGGAGCCGGACGCCAGCGTGCGCGCCGAAACCGATCGCGCCTTCGTGGTTCTGCGCTATGGGCCGCTGGAAGCACTGCCCCAAGCCACCTCCGAGACTTGGCGACTCACCACGGCCACCTTGGGCATTCTCGGCCGCATGGTGACCGGTTCGGCCTCCCTCAGCAATCTGTCAGGGCCAATCACGATTGCCCAGATGGCAGACTCTTCTGCCCGCTTGGGCCTGTCGCGCTTTCTGTTCTTTCTCGGCCTGATCAGCTTGTCGCTGGCCATCATCAATCTTTTGCCAATCCCTATGCTGGACGGCGGCCATTTGATGTACTTTCTGGTCGAATGGATCAAGGGTTCACCGGTCTCGGAGTCCACCCAGATCGCAGGCCAGTATATTGGTCTGTTCATGGTCATCGGCCTGATGAGCGTGGCCATATTTAACGATATCTTACGCTTGATCACCTAAACTGCGACGCCTTGTCAGGGGTCTCGCGGGAGCCAACAACGGAACGTATTCCATGAAACGACTGTGCCTTTTGCTCATCGCACTGCTATTCGCGGGTCACGCCGCGGCTGAAAGCTTCCGCATCGCGGACATCCGCGTCGAAGGCCTGCAGCGCATTTCCGAGGGCAATGTGTTCAGCTTCATGAGTCTGGAGGTGGGCGACACGCTGACGCCCGCGCTGTCGCGCAGCACCATCCGTGATTTGTATCGCACGGGTTTTTTCAATGACATTTCGCTTTCGCGAGAAAACGACACTCTGGTCATCACGGTCGAGGAACGCCCGGCCATTGCATCGATCACCATCAGCGGGAACCGGCAGATCAAAACGGATGATTTGATGCCCGCACTGGCCGGCATCGGTATCGCCGAAGGGGAAATCTTCGACCAACTCAGCCTTGACCGGGTTCGTCAGGAGTTGGTGCGACAGTACTTTGGCCGTGGCTATTACGGCGTGGACATCGACACGCGCATCAACCGACTGGCCCGCAATCGAGTCAGTTTGTCAATTGTGATCGAAGAAGGGCGGCAGGCGCGGATCCGCCACATCAACATCGTCGGCAACGAGTCTTTCACGGAAAACGAGCTGCGCTCGGACTTCGAGTCGCATACCACCCGCGGCCTGTT
>SLJA01000020.1 GCA_007135355.1 Wenzhouxiangella sp. | reverse complement strand
TCCGCTGCGCCCATAAACCGGGTCGCCGACGATGGGATGGCGGATATGCGCCATATGAACCCGGATCTGGTGGGTGCGGCCGGTTTCCAGTTTGACATCCAGCAAGGTGGCACCGGGCAGGCGGCGTTGGACGCGGTAATGCGTGCGCGCGGGCCGGCCGTCGGGCCGCACGACCTGGCGGCGCCGGTCGACCGGGTGGCGCCCGAGCGGCGCATCCACCATGCCGCCGGCCACCAATTCGCCCCACACCAGCGCCAGGTAGTGGCGATGGATGTCGCGCCGCTTCATCGCCGCAACCAGCCGGCGATGGCTGCCCGGCGTGCGCGCGATCACCAGGCAGCCGCTGGTGTCCTTGTCCAGACGATGAACCAGTCCGGCCCGCGGCAGCGTGGCCAGGGCCGGGTCGTGATGCAGCAAGGCATTGACCAGGGTGCCGTCGGGATTGCCCGAACCGGGATGGACAACCAGCCCCGGGGGCTTGTTGACGATGATCAGGGCCGCGTCTTCGTGCAGGATGTCGAGCGCGATCGCCTCCGGCTCCGGCGTGTCCGCACGGGCGACCAGCTCGGTCAGTAGCCTGACCCGATCGCCGGCCCGCACTGCCTGGCGCGGTTTGACCTGGCGATCGTTCAGACGCACCTGACCGTCACGAATCCAGCCGGCCAGGCGGCTGCGCGAAAAATCGGGCCAGGCCTGGGCCAGCAGCTGGTCCAGACGCTGGCCGGCCTGTTCCTGCCGCACCTCCAGACGCAGATCGACTCGCTCAGCCAAGGCAGCACCCCTTGCCAATTAACTGCATCTTTCGGCGCAATCTGCGATCATGAGCGGTCATAGTCAACTGGTCACGCCGTAGCAACATCGTCATTATGCAGAATCCGACCCCTCACTACCGGCTGCTGCGCGCAGCGCTCTCGCTCCTCATGGTCCTGGCGCTGGCCTTTGCTGTCGGCTGCAACCGCGAAACGCGCGAGGACGAACGCGGTGCCGAGGAACTCTATGCCGAGGCCCAGCGCGCCCTCAACGCGCGCAATTACACCGCCGCCATCGAAGCTTACCGGCAGCTGACCATTCGCTTTCCCTTCGGTCGCCACGCCGAGCAGGCTCAGCTCGATATGGCCTATGCGATGTTCCGCGCCAACCAGCCGGAGCGCGCGCTGACCACGCTGGATCGCTTCATCCGCACCTACCCGACCCATCCCAACGTGGATTACGCCTGGTATTTGAAAGGGGTGATTCATTACGAGCAGGCCATGGGCTTCCTGCGGCGCTTGTTCCCCGACCAGGTGGTTGACCGGGACCAGCAAAGCGCGCGACGCGCGTTCAGTGACTTCCGTGAGCTGATCCAGCGCCACCCCGAAAGTCGCTACGTGGCCGACGCCCGGCAGCGCATGGTCTTCCTGCGCAACATCATGGCCGAGTATGAAATTTCTGTCGGCGAATACTACTTCCGCCGTGGCGCCTATGTCGCCGCGCTCAACCGCGCCCGCTTCACCATCGAGAACTTCCCAGGCGCGCCGGCCAACGTCGACGCACTGGAGCTGATGGAACGCACTTTCAGGCGCATGGAACTGACCGAACTGGCGGTTGATACGCGTCAGGTACTCGAATATAACTTCGCCGATCTGATGGACGACGAACAGCGCGAAGGCCTGCTGCGCCGGCTGTGGCCGTTTGACTGACCATCGGCCTGGCACCCGCTCTCAATCATGAACACCGACCACCGGGTTGAACGGCTCGAGGCCGAACTGAAGCGTCATCTTGAAAGCCGCCTGGAGCTGGCCGACCAGCGCCTGCTTGAGGCCATGCAGTACGCCGTGCTCAACGGCGGCAAACGTCTCAGGCCCTTACTGGTTTATGCCACCGGCCAGGCGCTGGATCTGGACGAAGCGCTGCTGGACGCACCGGCCTGCGCGGTCGAACTGATCCACTGCTACTCGCTGGTGCATGACGATCTGCCGGCCATGGACGACGACGCTTTGCGCCGCGGCCGGCCAACGGCTCACCTGGCTTTCGACGAAGCTACCGCCATCCTGGCCGGCGATGCCCTGCAGGCCCTGGCCTTCCAGATCCTGGGCGCTGGTGCGCGCTCCGACCACGAACGCATCGGGCGTCTGGCCATGGTCGCCGAGCTGGCCGTGGCTTGCGGCGCGGCCGGCATGGCAGGTGGCCAGGCCAAGGACCTAGCGATGGAACACCAAAAGCCCGACCGGTCCGCCGTCGAGACCATGTTCCGGCTCAAGACCGGTGCATTGATCCGGGCATCGGTGATCATGCCCGCCGCGCTGGCACCCACTCTGCCGCGGACCCAGATGCAGGCGCTGAGAGACTTTGGCGAACACATTGGCCTGGCCTTCCAGATTCGCGATGACCTGCTCGATATCGAAGGCGAGACCGAGGTCATCGGCAAGCAAGCCGGCGCCGACCAGGCCCTGGGCAAAGCCAGCTGGCCGGCCCTGTTCGGGATCGAGGCCGCGCGCGAACGCATCAACGAGCTCGACGCGCAAGCCCGCGCCGCCTTGGAAAAAGTCGGCGGCGACACCAGCGCCCTGCACGCCATGGCCGACTACCTGCTCAATCGCCAGGCTTGAGCGGCCGTCGCGGCCGGGTTCAAACGTAGCGCGTCGGGTCCGGCAGGCCGGCGTCGATGAAACCCTGGCGGCGCAGACGGCAAGATTCGCAGCGGCCGCAGGCGCGACCCTGATCATCAGCCTGATAACAGGACACGGTCAAGGCGTAGTCCACTCCCAGTTCGGTACCACGGCGGACAATCTCGGACTTCTTCAGATCGATCAGCGGCGTATGGATTTCGAAACGGCCACCCTCCACGCCAACCTTGGTGGCCAGGGCGGCCAGGCTCTCGAAGGCTGAAATGAAGGCCGGCCGGCAATCCGGATAGCCCGAGTAGTCGACTGCATTGACGCCGATGAACAGATCGCGCGCATCCAGCACTTCAGCGTAGCCCAGGGCCAGGCTCAACATCAGGGTGTTGCGGGCCGGCACATAGGTCACCGGAATACCCGCGCCGGGCACGACCGGCACCTCAATGTCATCGGTCAACGCGGAACCGCCAATGGCGCGAAGGTCAACCTGGACCACCTTGTGCGAAACCGCACCAAGCTCGCGCGAGACCCGCATCGCGGCATCCAGCTCGGCCCGATGGCGCTGACCATAGTCCACCGCCAGGGTGTGACAGACGAACCCTCGGCTGACTGCCTCGGCCAGCACCGTGGCCGAATCCAGACCGCCCGACAGCAGGACCACGGCCAATCGGTCGGCGCTGGGGCTCATACTCAGTTCACCACCGCCACGCCGAACAGCACCGGGTGCAGCAACAGCAAGATCACGTAGACCACCAGGCCGACGCCGATCACCACACCGTCTTTCCACAATGGTTGAACCTTGGTGGACGGCCGTTCGCCTCTGACGGTCGCCATGGCCATGGCCAGCAGCGAGTAGACAAGGAGACCACCAAACAGAACGATCGAAGCCACATGTCCGAACACGACCAGGTGCGCGATACCAAACAGGACCACGCCCCACAGCATGGGGTGAGCAGTCAGGCGCTTGATATTGGTCGGCATGTAGGCGGCAACCAGTAGCACCACGGCAATCGGCATCAGCGCGGCTGCCAATTCATGCCCGAATCGCAAAGGGGTCCAGACCCAGGTTTGCTCGGCCCGTGCATAGCCAAAACCAGCCAGAATCAGCCCGGCCAGCGACACCACTGCATAAACCGCCTTGTAAGGCCACTCACCCAGGCGCTCGACCATGGGCTCGCGCCAGGCCCTGACACTGCCGGCCAGGTGCATACCGATAAAAAGAAACATGCCAAGAACCAGCCAGACCATGTGGTTTTCTCCGCGTTCAGGAATGTTGGAATCCTACCTGCAAACGGACCCAAACGGAACTGCGGCGACGACTTTCAGCGGCCGCCTTTATCCTCCTGTCATGCGCCGCGCCGGGCCGACTTGGGGCGGAACGCCTTGCAGATGTTTGGGTCGGTTTCCAGATAAGGCCCGCCGATCAGGTCGATACAATACGGGACGGCAGCGAAGATGCCATGCACCGGCGGCGTCGAATCCGACAGCCCGGCCAGGGTTTCGGCAATCGCCTTGGGCTGACCCGGCAGATTGATGATCAGCGCCTGGCCGCGGATCACCGCCACCTGGCGCGACAGGATGGCAGTCGGTACGAAGGTCAGACTGATCTGGCGCATCTGCTCACCGAAACCGGGCATGACCCGATCGGCCACCGCCAGGGTCGCCTCGGGCGTAATGTCTCGCGGTGCCGGCCCCGTCCCTCCGGTCGTCAGGACCAGGTCGCAGGCGCACTGATCGACCAGTTCGATCAGGCTGGTGCTGATGGTGTGCTGATCATCGGGAATCAGGCGTGTTTCCCAACTCAGCGGATTTTTCAGGGCCTGGCTCAACCAGTCCTGCAGGGCGGGGATACCCTGATCCTGATAAATACCGCTGGCCGCGCGGTCGCTGACCGAAACCAGTCCGATGCGGACCGGTTCGAATTCGGATTCATTCATTGCTTGTGGGGCTCACGAGGCATGGAAAAACCAGCCTCGGAGTGTGCCACAGGCGAGGCCAGACCTGGCCGCTCAGTCGCCCAGCGCAGCCACCACCGCGGCTTCGAGTTCGCTATTCATGGGCCGCACGCGCGGGCCGAAGCTGTCCAACACTTCACCATCGCGGCCAATCAGGTACTTGGTGAAATTCCAGCGCGGCTCGGCTTGCGCGGCAGCCAGCGCCCGAAACAAGTCGTTGGCCTCGTCGCCACGAACCGTGGTCGTGGCAAACATGGGGAAGGTCACGCCGTAGTTGAGGAAACACACGTCGGCGGTGCCCTCTTCATCCGGCAATTCCTGGTTGAAGTCATTGCTGGGGAAACCGAGGATGACAAACCCATCCTCGCGATGTGCCTGATACAGCGCTTCAAGATCGCTGAATTGCCCGGTGAAGCCGCAGCGACTGGCGGTGTTGACCACCAGAATCACATTGCCGGCATACGCTTCGCATAGGTTCTTCTCCTGACTGCTGGCCAGGCGGCGGTAGGAAAAATCCAGCAGGTTGTCGCAGACCGCGGCGGCGGCATCTTCGAGCAGCAAGGCAAACGCCAGAACGGCGACAAACAGCTTCCATTTCATGATCGGATTCCCCGCAAGTGACAAAGCGGTAATGTCGATGAAGTGCCGAGAACAAGCGGTGAAGGCATTTCCTTGTCGGTTCCATAACCTTGTTGGTTCCATAAACTGGAGCCAGTCTGCCGGCACAGCGACCGCAATAGGGAACTCATGAACCACCACGTACTTCAACAAAGATTGTCACCGGGCGAGCGCGGTATCGTCGCCGTCGCCGCGGGCCTGGCTCTACTTTACTGGCTCAGCCTGTGGGGCCCGGACTACCCTGGTCACTGGCTGCTCAAGGCCAGCCCGATGCTGCTGGCAGCGACCCTGCTCGCGCGCACCCTGTCACCGCGCTTCGCCCTGCCCTTGGCGATTGGCTATCTGGCGGCGGCCGGCGGCGATATTTTCCTGGCGCTGGACCGGGATCGGTATCTGATGCAGGCCCTGCTGTGCTTTCTGGTCACCCAGATCGCCTACATTGCGGCCTTCTCCGGCCAGACCCGGCCGCTGGCCAGCCGCTGGAAGCTGTGGCTACCAGCCCTGATTTACGCTGCGCTGATGTACCTGATCATGCTGCCCGGCCTCGGCAGCTTCCTTCTGCCGGTGCTGGTTTACGTGAGCGTTCTGGTCGCCATGGTCATCGCCGCCAGCTTAGTCGAGCGCGCGCCGGGGCTGCTGCTGGCCGGCGCTGTGCTGTTCCTGATCGCCGACTCGCTGATCGGGCTTAACCGTTTCGTCGACTCGATGACGGTTGCCGAACCAGTCATCGTGGCAATCTACACCAGCGGGCAGCTGATGATCCTGGTCGGCGCCCTCAGGGCCCTGCCACGACGATAGACCGCGGCCAGGCTCAGAGTGACCTGAGAATCTGCATGCCTTCCTCGACCAGGGCTTCGGCTTTGTCCAGTACGCGCGCCGCCTCGTCCCAGTTGTGGAAGCCGTTGCTGTTCTCGACCCAGATGAAATCCCAGTAGAACTGCGCTTCGCGGTGAATCTGCTGCAGGCGGCCTAGCGTGGCCTCGTCAATGCCGTTGCTACGCGCCCTGGCCACATCCTGGATGAAATCCGCCAGATCCCAGCCAATCCGGTTCTGACGGTGGTAGATGCGGCCCTGGACGGCCTCGGCATTCACCCGCGTGATCTCAGGGCTCCAGTCGGAATGGCAGCCCATGCACGTTTTCTCGACATGGGTCAGCGGACTGGTCCACTGGTGCTCGGTGTATTTCTCGCCGTTGGCCGTAGTGGCCTTGGGCATGTGGCAATCGGTGCACTGCAGGCCCAGGCGCGAGTGGATATTGACCTCCTGGCCCTCGTGATACAGCTCGTATTCCGGATGCTGGATCTTGGCAATCAAGGCACCGGTTTGCGGATGAATCCATTCATCGGAGCGACGCGCGGCGTCGTAATGCTCAAGCTGCGCCTCCACGGTCAGCCCCGTGGTCCAGGGCAGGACGATCTTGCGCGTTTCGGCATGGAAGTGGTAGTTGGTGTGGCACTGGGCACAGACCAGGTCGGTACGGCCTTCGGGGTTGATGTTGGCGAAGGTGCCGTGGGCGATGCCCTCATCCAGCCAGTCGCGGGCGTGGCGCAGGCTGGCATCGGCCGGCGAATGGCAGTCCGCGCAGCCGATGGTGTTCTTGCCGACGACTTCGGCAAATGATTTCTGGAACCAGTTGTCGCCGTGCACGGCCTGAAGTTTGACCACATCCGTGGACTTGCAGCCCAGACAGGAGGCCGGGCGCGAGTCCCAATCCGGCAGGCGCTCGGTATCGATAACGTCGGTCAGAGCATAAATGTGGCCGCGCGAGCGGTAGTAGCCCTTGGAGAAGGGAAAGCCGTCATAGGTGACCTTCAGAAACGGGTACAGCTCCAGGTAATTGATCTTCTGGATTTCCAGGGTCATTGCTTCGGCCTTGCCGCCGCCGCCGAAGGTCGTCTCGCGCATTTCTCCGGTCGCCATCCAGCCGGCGTACTGGTTGGGAAAGAATCGCTTCCAGTTTTCCGAGACCACAGCCTCGTCAAGCGAATCGAAGCCGCTGAAGCCAGACTGCTCTGCACCGCCCGCTGCACTGCCGGATCCAGCGACGGTGACACTGACGCCCAAGCATAGGGCGATCAACATCACCACAAACATCTTCTCTCTGCGCATCAAGCCTCCTCCCGTCGCTTGAACTAATCGACGCCCAGCAAACCAACCAGCTCACCGGCGCCAGTGCAAATCATGCAGATCTTATATCTGCTTGGGACAAGGCTAACGAATGCGTGAAGAACATGTCAACAAAAAGAATCAAGGCTTGATCGCTTCGCGGTCCCGGCGATTCGGCCCATCAGGAGTCGGGGAAGGGATGGGCCACGCCCGTGTGGCAGTCCACGCAGGTCTGGCGCTCGTCCGGATCGCGGTTGGCGTTGAAACGGTGGACGTTGACCGCCATGCGGCTCATGCCGTCCGGTGGCGGATCATCGTAAATCCGGCTGTGGCAGTCGCTGCAGGTCGATGAATCAATCGAGCGCAGGTACTTACGGGTCAACTCGGCCCACTCCAGTCGATGCTCTTCCAGGTGTTCCTGGGTATTGAAATCGGGTGTGGTGATAAAGCGCCATAGATCGGGAGAAACCGCGATCTTCTTGCGCAGGTAAGCGAAAGATTCGTTGGGCAGATGGCAATCGCGGCACTGCACGACAATTCCGGCGGCGTTGTTGCCGTGCGGGGAGGCCATGACTTCGTCGCGGAGCGAATGATTGCTGTGGCAGGTCATGCAGAAGTCGTCGGTACTGGTGGCATGCAAAGTCACCTGACCGGTCCAGAAGGCAATCGCGCCCAAAATGCCGCCAATCAGGACCAGGCTGAAGATCGATAGCCTTGCGCTGGGTTTGAAGATCGCTCGCCAGTTCATGTC
>SLJA01000308.1 GCA_007135355.1 Wenzhouxiangella sp. | reverse complement strand
GCTCAGCGGGGTCAAGTACGGCGGGGTGAAAGATTTGCTTTGAGTCAGCCGGCGTGATGCGCCGGAGGATCAGTCCAGGATGTACTCGATCGTGGTCACCACCCGCACCAGCTTGATTTCCGGTGACGAGGGGTCGCGTTCGCTGATGCTGAAAAAGCCCTGGCGGGCCGAGCGGATAGCGCCGACGCGGGCGTCGGAATCGGCCGCAAACTGGGCCGCGGCGCGGCGGGCGTCGGCGGTGGCGTCAGCGATCATTTCGGGCTTGATGTCATCCAGGCCGGTAAACAGGAACTGGGCTGACTGACCCCAGCCCGGGCTCAAGACCACGCCCTGGCTGATCAGGTCGGCCGAATCTCCCAGCGCAGCGCGGGTGGCCTCGATGCGCGGGGTTCTGAGCGTGATGCCGCGCTCGGCCGTGAACCGGTTGTCCGGGCGCTGGGAACCGCTGGCGTAAATCCACTGGTCACTGATGCGCGGCGGCGTACGGCTGATTTCGTCATCGGTGAAGCCGCGCAGCTTGAGAAACGCGATGACCGATTCATCGGCCGCATCCATGGCCGCGCGCACCTCAGCCAGCGAGTTGCCGGCCAGCTGGAAATTGATCGGCCAGATCGCCAGGTCGGCCATCACCTCGCGCTCGGCAAAGCCCTTGACCTCGACGAATCGGTCGCTCAAGCGAAAATCCCGAATCGCACCACCCAGCACCACGGCGGCAATGACCAGACCTATGGCCAGAACCGAGGCTGCAATCCAGGAGTCGTTTTTCATCCCTCCGATCATAGTGCATCTGCGGGCTTGTCAACGCTGAATCGTGCGTCGGTTTGGGTTTTTACCGCAGATGAACGCAGATGAACGCAGATATGGACCAAAAGATCAGCGCTCAGCGGTCTTTGCTCAGTGGAGGTCAGAAACAGACCGATCGACGAGGGGCGGGCCTCCAGCGGGAGCCTTCGCTGAAGGCCTCGCCACCGCGTCGAACTGAAGCGGATGCTCCCGCTGGAGGCCCGCTTCGGGGCCACGAACGCCCGGAAGCCCAAACACAGCTAACCAATGTCGATCATGTACATCCCAACATCTGCGTTCATCCGCATTCATCTGCGGTTAAAAAAACCGAGCAATCGAATGCCCCAAACTCAGTCCTGGCGGCGGAAATCGCCGCTGCGGCGTTCGACCAGGCGGTAGGCGCTGCCGTAGGGCAGCTTGCGCGATAGTGCCGCGATCATGCGGTTGGCGCGGCCCGGTACGGCCATCACCGGGCTGCCGGGCTGGTTGAGCTGTTCAAGGCTGTAGGCGACCACCTCCTCGGCCTGCATCCACATCCACGACGGCAGCTTCGAGACGATATCGCGCGTGCCGACCACATCATGAAACTCCGAGTAGGTGAATCCGGGGCACAGGGCCTGCACCCGGATGCCCCGGGCGGCGGATTCCATCGCCAGCGACTCGGAAAACTTGATCAGGAAGGCCTTGCTGGCGGCATACAGCGTGTGCCCGGCCGAACCGGGCACGATGCCGGCCAGCGAGGCCACGTTGACGATCTTGCCGCCGCCGGCCTCACGCATGCCCGGCAGGACGCGGTGACTGAGCTCGCAGACGACGTTGACCATGACCTGCAAAAAACGCGCCTGTTGCGGCCAATCGGTGGTGTGGTAGTGCCCGGCAATGGCGTAGCCGGCGTTGTTGATCAGCACATCCACGCGCCGGCCGCCCGCGGCAACCGCCTCGACCACGGATTGCGGCGCTTGCGGCTCGCTCAGGTCGGCGCTGATGGTTTGACAGTGGATGCCATGCGCCGCGTTCAGCTCGTCAGCCAGTGCCTGCAGGCGGTCAGCGCGGCGGGCGGTCAGGGCCAGGTCGTGACCGCCGGCTGCGAGCTGACGGGCGAATTCGGCGCCAATGCCGGCGGATGCGCCAGTGATCAGGGCCAGGGGTCGAGGGTGGGTGGCAGTCATGGCAGAGCTTGCGTGTGGCGTAGGGGACTCGTATCCTAGCCAGTTTACCCAGGTAGGAGTCATCCGCATGCGTGTCCCACTGATTGCCGGTAACTGGAAAATGAATGGCCGGCGCGAAGACATTCGCGCCCTGGTTGCCGGGATTCGCGAGCGGTTTAATGCCGGCGCGCGGGTCGAGTTGCTCGTGCTACCGTCATTTCCGTACCTCGACTTCGTCGCTTCCACGCTTGAGGGTTCAGGCATTGACCTGGGCGGTCAGGACCTGAGCGAGCGCGACGATGGAGCCTTCACCGGTGATGTCAGTGCCGGCATGCTGCTTGATTGCGGCTGCCGCTACGTGCTGGCCGGCCACTCGGAGCGGCGCACGCTGCACGGCGAGGACGATCAGACCGTTGCCGCTAAGTTTGAAACGGCGCTGCGGGCCGGGCTCAAGCCGGTGCTGTGCGTGGGAGAGTTGCTCGAAGAGCGGGACCAGGGCAGAACCGAGGAGGTCGTGCGTCGGCAGTTGGGCGCGGTGGTTGACCGTGTCGGTATCGCCGCGTTGGCCGATGCGGTAGTGGCTTACGAACCGGTCTGGGCCATCGGCACCGGACGGACCGCCAGCCCGGAACAGGCGCAGTCGGTTCATGCCTTCATTCGATCGCAACTGGCCGACGAGAGTGCTACAATAGCCGGCCAAGTTCGGATTTTGTACGGCGGCAGCGTCAAGCCAGACAATGCCGTCGATTTGTTCGCCTGTGATGACATTGACGGCGGCCTGATCGGAGGAGCTTCTCTGCAGGTCGATTCGTTTATGGCGATCGCCGAGGCGGCTTGCCCTTGACGGTTTTTGAGTGATTCATGCTGTACACGGTTCTCATTGTTTTTCACGTGGTGCTGGCGGCCGGGCTGATCGCCCTGGTGCTGGTTCAGCGTGGGCCTGGCGCGACCATGGGCGCGGCCTTCGGGGCAGGCGCCTCGGGCACCGTTTTCGGGTCGCGTGGCTCGGCCAGTTTTCTGACCCGCCTGACCTCCTGGATGGGCGTGGCTTTTTTCGGGATCAGTTTGTCGATGGCCGTGATCGTCGCGCGCTCGGGCGGGGTGGTTGAGTCGCCGGATGATCTCGGCGTGGTTGGACAAATCCAGACGCTGCCGACCGAAGTTCAGGCTGAGCAGGAAGAAATCTTCCTGACCGTGCCGGATGCGGAGGAAGAAGCTGAACCGATGCTGGAGCCGCCGCCGGACTGAGCGGCCGGCGATTCGATTGCTGGTCAGGTTTTCACCTGTTTTTGTTGCCGAAGTGGTGGAATTGGTAGACACGCTGTCTTGAGGGGGCAGTGGCGAAAGCCGTGCCGGTTCGAGTCCGGCCTTCGGCACCACATATGAAAGGTTTCTTCAGGGAGTCAGCAGGGAGCGTCGGTCCGTAGGGGCTGGCGCTCATGGCACTGCAAGACTTGCAAACGCGGAGCGGAAACGCGCATGCTGGCGGAATATTTCCCAATTCTGGTTTTTCTCGTGATCGGCGCCGGGATGGGGCTGGTCTTGCTGCTGGCCGGCGGCATTCTGGGCTCTCTCAATCCCTCGAAACGCTCGGCAGCCAAGGGTTCGGCTTACGAATGCGGCTTCGAGGCGTTTGATGACTCGCGCATGAAGTTCGACATCCGCTTTTACCTTGTCGCCATTCTGTTCATTATTTTCGATCTGGAGATTGCCTTCCTGTTTCCCTGGGCGGTGGCCCTGGATGAAGTGGGCATGACCGGCCTGGTGGCCATGGGTGTCTTTCTGCTCATCCTTGTGATCGGTTTTATCTACGAGTGGAAGAAAGGAGCGTTGGAATGGGAATAAGCCAGTTCATGCTCAACCCCGAGCCGGAAGCCGTGGTCGACGATATCCTGCGCCCGGAAGGGGATAATCCGCTGCTGGAAAAAGGGTTTCTGACCACCAGCGCCGATGCCTTGGTTAACTGGGCGCGCACAGGGTCGATGTGGCCGATGACTTTCGGTCTGGCCTGCTGTGCCGTCGAAATGATGCATTCGGCCGCCTCGCGTTACGATATCGACCGCTTCGGCATGATCTTTCGGCCCAGCCCGCGCCAGTCCGACGTCATGATCGTGGCCGGCACCCTGGTCAACAAGATGGCGCCGGCGCTGCGCAAGGTGTATGACCAGATGCCGGACCCCAAGTGGGTCATCTCCATGGGGTCCTGCGCCAATGGGGGCGGCTACTACCATTACTCCTACGCGGTCACGCGCGGCTGCGACCGCATCGTGCCGGTGGATATCTACGTTCCCGGTTGTCCGCCGACCGCCGAGGCGCTGGTCTACGGCATTCTGCAGCTGCAGAAAAAAATCCGGCGCACCAACACCCTGTTTCGCAAATGAGTGCATTCAGCGCCCGCAATGCGTCGCTGGCACAGTCGCTGCAGCAAACACTGGGCGAGCGCCTCGAGACCTTGATTGAGCACCGCGGCCAGTTGACCGCGGTGATTCCGGCCGCGCACTGGGTTGAGGCGGCCTGCCTGCTGCGTGATCGACCGGAGCTGGCTTTCGAGCAGCTGATGGATCTATGTGGCGTCGATTACCTGGGCTATGGTGATGACGAATGGGAAACCGCCGAGGCCACCGGGGCCGGTTTCTCGCGCGGCGTCGATGCGCTGGGGCCGGGCCGCTTCAGCTGGCAGGATCGCCCCGAAGCCGATGATTTCCCCGGCCGTTTCGCGGTGTCGGTCCAGCTGCTCAGCCAGCGCCACAACCGCCGCTTGCGCTTGCGCTGCTACGCACCATCCGAGGATTTTCCGGTGCTGCCGTCGCTGGTCGAGGTCTGGAACTCGGTCAACTGGTACGAACGCGAGGCTTTTGATTTGTTCGGCATCGTGTTCGAAGGTCACCCCGATCTGCGCCGTATCCTCACCGACTACGGCTTTATCGGTCATCCCTTCCGCAAGGATTTTCCGCTCATCGGCAACGTGACCGTGCGCTATGACGAAGACAAGGGTCGGGTGATTTACGAACCGGTGGAAATCGAGCCGCGGGTCGGTGTGCCGCGCGTGGTGCGGCGCGACAGCCGTTACATCGACCCCCGCCGCGAGGAGTCTGCCGGATGAGCGAGATCCGCAATTTCACCATGAACTTTGGCCCGCAGCACCCGGCCGCACACGGCGTCTTGCGGCTGATTCTGGAGCTGAACGGCGAGACGGTGGAGCGAGCCGATCCGCATGTCGGCCTGTTGCACCGGGCGACCGAGAAGCTGGCTGAGTCCAAGCCCTACAACCACTCGATCGGCTACATGGATCGGCTCGACTACGTGTCCATGATGTGCAATGAGCACGCCTACGTGCGCGCCATCGAGCAGCTGCTGGACATCGAGCCGCCGGAGCGGGCGCAATACATACGTACCATGTATGACGAGATCACGCGCATCATGAATCACCTGATGTGGGTGGCTTCGAACGCGCTGGATCTGGGCGCCATGAGCGTGTTCCTGTACGCTTTCCGCGAGCGCGAGGGCCTGATGGACTGCTATGAGGCCGTCTCGGGTGCGCGCATGCATGCTACCTATTACCGTCCCGGCGGGGTCTATCGCGACTTGCCGGACCAGATGCCCAGGCTGGCCGAATCGCGCTGGCGCCAGGGCAAGGACCTGGCGCGCATGAACCGCTGGCGCCAGGGCTCCCTGCTGGATTTTCTCGATGCGTTTATCGAAGACTTTTTCACCAAGGTCGACGACTACGAAACGCTGTTGACCGACAACCGCATCTGGAAGCAGCGCACCGTCGGTATTGGGGAAGTCAGTCCCGAACGCGCGCTGCAGCTGGGCTTTTCCGGTCCGATGCTGCGCGGCTGCGGGATTGCCTGGGATCTGCGCAAAAAGCAGCCGTACGCCAGATATGCCGATGTCGATTTTGATATCCCGGTTGGCAGCAACGGAGACTGCTATGACCGCTATCTGGTTCGCATCGAGGAAATGCGCCAGTCCTCGCGCATCATCCAGCAGTGCATCAACTGGCTGCGGGCCCACCCGGGCCCGGTCATGCTCGGCAATTACAAGGTTGCGCCACCGACCCGGGCGGAAATGAAAGACGATATGGAAGCCCTGATTCACCACTTCAAGCTGTTCACCGAAGGCTACTGCGTGCCCGAAGGCGAGACCTATGCCGCGGTGGAAGCGCCCAAGGGAGAGTTCGGCTGCTACCTGATTTCCGACGGCGCCAACAAGCCGTTCCGGGTGCATCTGCGTGCACCGGGTTTTGCCCATCTGGCGGCCATGGACGAGATGGCGCGCGGGCATATGCTCTCCGACATCCCGGCTCTGATCGCCACTCAGGACATCGTGTTCGGGGAGATCGACCGATGAGTTTGCAGGCCACCGGAAAAGTGGTCGGCGGCAAGGCCGCGCTGTTGTCCGAGCAGACCCGGGCCACGATCGATCATTGGGTTGCAAAGTTCCCCGAAGGCCCGGCCGGGCGTCGGTCGGCTCTGATCCAGTCGCTGTACGCGGCGCAGAAGCAAAATGGTGGCTGGCTGTCCAGTGACATGATGGATGCCGTGGCCGACTACCTGGAAGTGCCGCCGGTGTGGGCCTACGAGGTTGCCAATTTCTATTCCATGCTCGAGACCGAGCCGGTCGGTCGCCACTCGATTTCCATCTGCACCAACATCTCCTGCATGTTGTGCGGCGCCGACCAGGTGGTCGAGCATGTGGAAAACAAGCTCGGTATCAGGATGGGCCAGAGCACGCCGGACGGGCGCATCTTTTTAAAGATCGAAGAAGAGTGCGTCGCCGCCTGCGTCGGCGCACCGATGATGATCGTCGACGGCCACTACCACGAGAACCTCACCCCGGAAAAGATCGACGAAATCCTGGACGGCCTGGAGTGATGGGTTTACCGCAGATGAACGCAGATAAACGCAGATGTTTTGGCTTTGGGCCGGTAGGCTGCTTGGGCGGGCCGCATTCCCTCGAGCTGTTGCAAGCCTTCAAAAAGCTGGATTTTCTTTATCCGCGTTCATCTGCGTTCATCTGCGGTTCAAACCAGAAAGGATCCGACCATGGCTGAAGAACACGTTGTTTTCACCCATTTGGACGTCGAGAACTGCTGGTCGCTGGAGGCCTATCGCAAGGTCGGCGGCTGGCAGGCCTGGGAGCAGATTCTCAAGGACAAGATGCCCCAGGAAGAGATCATCGAAAAGGTCAAGCGCTCGGCCCTGCGGGGTCGTGGCGGCGCGGGCTTTCCCACCGGGCTGAAATGGTCGTTCATGCCGCGCTCGGCGCCGGGGCAGAAATACCTGCTGTGCAACTCGGATGAGTCCGAGCCGGGCACTTGCCACGATCGCGACATCCTGCGCTACAACCCGCACGCGCTGCTCGAAGGGATCGCCATTGCCTCCTACGCCATGGGTGTGACCGTGGCTTACAACTACCTGAGAGGCGAGTTCCATCATGAGCCGTTCGAGCGCGTCGAAGGGGCCTTGAAAGAAGCTTATGAGGCCGGCTACCTGGGCAAGAATGTGATGGGCTCTGGCGTAGACATCGACATCCACAACGTCCTCGGTGCCGGCGCCTACATCTGCGGCGAGGAAACCGCGTTGATGGAGTCGCTGGAGGGCAAGAAAGGCCAGCCGCGCTTCAAGCCGCCGTTCCCGGCCAACTTCGGCCTGTACGGCAAGCCGACCACGATCAACAACACCGAGACCCTGGCCTCGGTGCCGGCCATCATGCGCCACAGCGGTCGCTGGTTCCTCGATCTGGGCAAGCCCAACAACGGCGGCATGAAAGTGTTTTCGGTTTCCGGCCATGTCCAACGGCCCGGCAACCATGAGATTCGCCTGGGCACGCCGTTTTCCGAACTGCTCGAGTGCGTCGGCGGCGTGCGCAACGGCAACGCCTTGAAAGCGGTCATCCCCGGCGGCTCGTCCATGCCGGTGCTGCCGGCCGAGACCATGATGGCGCTGACCATGGACTACGACTCGCTGCAGAAGGCCGGATCGGGTCTGGGTTCGGGTGCGGTCATCGTCATGGACGAGACCACCTGCATGGTCGCCGCCTGCACCCGCATCGCGCGCTTCTACTACGCCGAGTCCTGCGGCCAGTGCACGCCCTGCCGCGAGGGCACCGGCTGGATGTACCGCGTGCTCAAGCGCATCCAGGACGGCAAGGGCCGGCCGGAAGACATCGACCTGCTGCTGTCCGCCGCCGGCCAGATCGAAGGCCACACCATCTGCGCCTTCG
>SLJA01000117.1 GCA_007135355.1 Wenzhouxiangella sp. | reverse complement strand
GAGTCGCTGGTCAAGAACTTTCCGACGCTCAAGCAGGCGCGCTTCTGGATGACCTTTGGGGATGAATACCTGACTCACCTGCGCGTGATCCAGAACATCGGCATGGCCGGCATCGAGCCGGTGCGCTTTCAGGGCGTGGACATCGTGCCGCTGGAGTTCCTCAAGGCGGTGCTGCCGGATCCCGGCGAGCTGGGCGAGAACTACACCGGCCAGACCTCCATCGGCTGCCGCATCCGCGGCATCAAGGACGGCAAGGAGCGCACCTACTACATCTGGAACAACTGCAGCCACGAGGCCGCGTACCAGGAAACCGGCACCCAGGGCGTGTCCTACACCACGGGCGTTCCGGCCATGATCGGCGCGCGCATGCTCATGACCGGTACCTGGTCGGGGCAGGGCGTATTCAACGTCGAGGAGTTCGATCCGGATCCGTTCATGGAGCGCCTGAACCGGGACGGCCTGCCATGGCAAGAGGCCTTCGACGTTGACCTGGAGCTGTGACCGGCGTCGACTACGGGCGATTTCCCTCGCCTTGCTACATTTTGGATGAGAAGCGCCTGCGTGCCAATCTGGCGCTGATCGACCGCGTGCAGAAAGAAGCCGGCGTGGAAATCATCCTCGCCTTCAAGGGTTTTGCCATGTGGAAGGCCTTCCCCATCGTGCGCGAATATCTGCCGGGCGCCACCGCCAGCAGTCTGCACGAGGCGCGGCTTTGCTTCGAGGAAATGGGCGTGCCGGCGCATACTTATTCGGTGGCCTATATCCCGGAAGAGTTCGAGGAGATCCTTGGCTACAGCAGTCACCTGACCTTCAACAGCCTGAGTCAGTACCGGCGCTACCGCGACCAGGTCCTGGCCCACGGTCGCAAAATCTCCATGGGCCTGCGGGTCAATCCGGAATATTCGGATGTCACGACCGATCTCTATAACCCGGCCTCGCCGCATTCGCGGCTGGGCGTGACCGCCGAGCACCTGGCTGATGGCCTGCCCGAAGATATCGAGGGCCTGCATTTCCATACCCTGTGCGAATCGACTTCCTTTGCCCTGGAAAAAGTGCTGGAGCAATTCGAGGCTCGCTTCGGCCACCTACTGCCGCAGCTCAAGTGGGTCAACATGGGTGGCGGTCATCTGATGACGCGACAGGGTTACGACGTCGACCATCTGATCGGTCTGTTGAAAGACTTCCGCGAAAAGCACGAGGTGCATGTCATCCTCGAGCCCGGCAGCGCGATTGCCTGGACCACCGGTGAGCTGAAATCCACGGTGCTGGATATCGTCGACAACAACGGCGTCAAGACCGCGCTGCTGGATGTGTCCTTCACCGCGCACATGCCTGATACGTTGGAGATGCCGTACCGTCCGCGCGTGCTGGGCGCCGGCGAGCCTGGTACCGGGCTGCATAACTACCGACTGGGTGGCACAACCTGTCTGGCCGGTGACTTTCTGAGCGAGTACGGTTTTGCCGAGCCGCTGGAAGTCGGCGACTCGGTGTTGTTGTCCGACATGATCCACTACACCATGGTCAAGACCACCACCTTCAACGGCGTGCGGCATCCGGCCATCGGCCTGTGGACGGCACACGGCGAGGCGGTGGTGTTCAGAGAATTCGACTATCTCGACTTCAAGAACCGCCTATCCTGAACCGATGATGGCGACAGGGAGTTCCGCATGAGTATCCGAATCGGCCTGGACTCAGAAATTGGCCGCCTGCAGACCGTGGTGGTGCATACGCCGGGTCAGGAGATGGAAAACATGACCCCGGATACCGCATCCGAGGTTCTCTATGACGATATCCTGAGTTTGCGCCTGGCGTTGCGCGAACATCGTCAACTCAAGGGGGTGCTGGAGCAGGTGGCTCGGGTGCTGGAGTTCAAGGAGCTGCTGCGCGAGGTGCTGGAAATCGACAATATCCGCGCTGCCCTGGTCAATGAACTGTGCAGTCTGTACCAGTGCCCGGAACTGATCGATACCTTGGTTGAGCTGCCGTCGACGACGTTGGCTTCACGCCTGATCGAAGGCACGCCGAAGCGGCCGGTGAGCCTGGAAAAGTATCTCGACCCTTCGCGCTACGCCATCCCGCCGTTGCCAAATACCTTTTTCACCCGCGACGCCACCATGTGCCTGAACGAGCGGGTGATCATTGGCTCCATGGCCTACAAGGCGCGCATGGCCGAAGCCCTGTTGCTCAAGGCCGTGTTCAAATACCATCCCGACATCGTCAGCAGCGGGTTTTACTTTGACGGCACCGAGCGGCGCGATTCCGAGGTGACCATCGAGGGCGGCGATCTGCTGGTGATCCGCCGCGATCTGGTCGTGATCGGCTACAGCGAGCGCACTTCCGTGGCCGGCATCGACCAGTTGATGCGCGCCATCGCCAGCCAGGGGCCGGTGCGCAACTTCGTCGTGGTCGAGATCCCCAAGACCCGGGCGACCATTCATCTGGACATGATTTTCACCATGGTCGACCGTGACCAGTGTGTGGTTTTTCCACCGTTGATTACCGGCCAGCACCGCTCACGGGCCTTCCATTGTCGGTTTGATGATTCGGAGCGTGCCATGATCCGCGAATATGATGGTGTGCTGCCGGCGCTTGCGCAGCTGGGTGTGGAGTTGGCGCCGATCGCTTGCGGCGGCGATGACGAATTCCAGCAGCAGCGCGAGCAGTGGGCCAGTGGCGCTAACTTCTTCGCCTTCGGGCCCGGCCGGATTCTGGGTTACGCCCATAACGAGCGCACCCTGGAGGCCTTGTCGCGAGCGGGTTTTAGCGTGGCCAGGGCGCAAGAGCTGATCAACGGACAGCGCGAACTGGGGGCCGAGGAAAAGGTGGTCGTCAGTATCGATGGTGCTGAACTGAGTCGGGGCGGCGGTGGTTGCCGCTGCATGACCATGCCGTTGGCCAGGCAGGCGCTGGATCTGGCCTGAAGGTTGCCCCGCCTCTGGCTGCGGCCGGAAGGGGGGCTATTCTTCGACCAGTTCGCCGATCAGGTAGGGCCGCATCATCGCCCAGGCGGCCGGACTGTGGTCGCGGCCGATGCCCTTGGTGCGCATGGCTTCGGTGGACTCGCGACCGCACCAGACTTCCATGATGCGCGGCGGAGTGGGGTGCTTCGGGATGTAGTCGGTAAAGTCGTAAACCTTGCCTTCGATGACTTTCCAGCAGCTTTCCAGGCTGTCATGTTCGGCGACTTCGGCCAGTGTGAAGCGCGGCAGGCTCTCCTGATCCGGCGCACCGACCAGGCTGCCGTTGGACAGCGCATACAACGCGGCAATGGTCGCCACGCTGGCCCAGAACGCCACGAACAGTGCGAACAGGGTCTTTTTCATAGCAGCTCGAACTCCTCGGTATGAATGGCCCGGCGCGGCACGTTGAGCGCGCGCAGATGGGCCTGAACCAGTCGATTGAGGGGTTGCGGACCGCAGATATAGGCTTCGCGCTGATCAATATCGCCACAGTTCTCGCGCAGGAAGGTCTGACTCAAGGGTCCCTCACGGTAGAAATAGTGCGGCACCAGCTTGCAGCCGGGAATACGGCCGGCCAGCGCCTGGAGTTCCAGCAGATAAAGCGCGCGCGCTTCGTCCTGGACGCAGTAAATGAAGCGGATGTCGCCGCCGGTTTCCAGCGCGGCCAGGTGGCGCATTCGGGCCAGGAAAGGGGTAACGCCAATGCCGCCGGAAATCCATAGTTCGGGCGAGCCGACCCGGTCGGGGTCGATAAAAAACCGCCCATAGGGCCCCTCGACGGTGACCCGGGCACCGGGTTTGATCGATTGCAGGGCGCGGCTGGCGTTGCCAAGATCCTTGATCGCCATGCGCAGGCTGGGTTCCAGCGGTGAAGAGGACAAGGTGTAGGGGTGTTCCTCCCCATGACCATTGTCGAGATCGTGGTCAAAGGGCGTCATGTACACAAAATTGCCGGCCTGATACTTCAGTGGCCGCCGGCGGGGTTCCAGGGTCAGTTCGACCACGTTGTTGGCCGGTCGGCGAACCTCGTGCACCGTGTAGGGCAGGCGTCCGACCCGGCGCGAAAAGACAAAGCGCCAAAGTACCGCGCCCAAGGCCATGCCGGCCAGTAAAGTCCAGACAATCACATCGCTCCAGTACGGCATGGTTCGGCTGAACAAGGCGGTGTGCAGCAGGCCGACGATGATGGCCGCCACGGACAACTGATGGACGCGCTTCCAGCGCTCGTAGTCCGGGTTCCCGAAAAAACTGAAGGTGGGCGCCAGGAATATCATCATCAGCACCAGCGCAAGCCAGCCGCTCCAAGTGGCCAGATCGGTCAGCGCTGGGAACAGGGTAGCGAAGGCGAGACCTTCTCCGTGGGCCTGGGCCGAGAAGGCCAGTAGCAACGGATGAGCCATGAGCATGATCAACGCCGCGGCACCCAGTGCATGATGGGTACGCCACAAACGCGTGAGCCCGCCAAAAGGTTGGTCAAAGCCGGGTACGCGGGCGCTCAACGCTGCCGACAGCAGCAGGAAAGCCAGGCCTAGCACTCCGGTCAAACGACCCAACAGGTTGAGTATGGATGCCAGGTCCTGGAAGTCTGCCGCGCGCACGCCCAGCGCAAAGGCGGTCAGCGGTACGAGCGTCAGCCCCCAGACCAGCAGTCTGGCGACGCGGGCACTGATCAGTTTTGACACGGTCTGCAGCATCAGGACTCCGGTGTCAGGCGCAACAGCGCGCCGTTGGGTTCGTCGGTGAGCAGGTAGATGGCGCCGTCGGGCCCGACCTGAACGTCGCGCAAACGCCGGCCCAGGTTCAACGGAATGATTGCGTCACCGAGCACTTGCTCGCCGTCGATGCGAACGCGGCGCAGGCTGCGCTCGGCCAGGCTGGCAATCAGCAGATCACCGTGCCAATCAGCAAACAGTTCGCCACGATACTGGCTCATGCCGGCCGGGGCAATGGACGGTGTCCAGTCGATCAATGGGTCGACCATGCCCGGGCGGCTGGTGAAAGGGGAAATACGCGCGCCAGAGTAGTCGATGCCGTGGGTGGCCACCGGCCAGCCGTAGTTGGCGCCAGGGCGAATGAGGTTGAGTTCGTCGCCGCCGCGCGGGCCATGTTCGTGGGACCAGATCAAACCGGTCTCGGGGTCGACGACAAGCCCCTGGACGTTGCGATGGCCGTAGCTGAAAATCTCCGGCAAAGCATCGTCATGATCAATAAAGGGATTGTCCGGTGGCACCCGCCCGTCAGCGGTCACCCGCACGATACTGCCGATATGGCTGTCCAGATGCTGCGCCTTTTCACGCAAGTTGAAACCATCTCCAACGCTGATCAACAGGGTGCCGTCGTTCAGGAAGGCCATACGGGCGCCGTAATGCACGGCCGTGGCCTTGGTGGGCTGGGCGGTGAAGATCACCTCGTTATCGATCCATGCATTACCGTCGAGGCGGCCGCGGACCACGCGGGTGGCGTTGGCGCGAGCATCGCCATGGGCCAGGCTCAGGTAAATCCAGCCGTTGGTTGCATAATCGGGGTGCAGAAGCAGATCCTGTAGCCCTCCCTGGGCGCGCACAAAACTGTCGGGTACGCCGCTGACGGGTTCATCACGCAGTTGGCCGCGCTCGAAAACGCGCAGTCGGCCCGCGCGCTCGGCAATCAGAATACGGTCCTCATCCAGCCAGACCAGGGACCAGGGATGCTCCAGGCCATCGGCAAGGGTTTCGACCCGAAGGTCGGCGCCGGCGGCCTGCACGCCGTCCGTTAGCCAGCCGGCCAGGACCAGCCAGACGGCGGCAGTGCAGGCAGTTCGGGTCAATGCAAACATGCGCCTTAAGATACCATCCACCAGTGCAAATCAACATTGTAGTGCCGTGCGGCAAGTTTTGATGATGGAGAGCGACTGACAATGTGGAAAGTCCTGCTGGGCTGGTCTGCCGCCGTGGTTACCGCGACACTCACCGGCAGCGTGGTGCAAAGCCAGCTCAATCTCGCGGCCATCGGCGCCCTGAGCCAGCGCATTTCGCTGGGTGATCGCCTGGGCACAACGGTGTTCGATCTGATTAATTTCGCCCCGCTGTGGGGCGCTGTTGTCGGTTTCGGTTTCCTGCTCGGGTGGCCAATTGCCGGTTTGCTGGTCCGACGCTGGCCGGATGCTCGTCGGGTTTTGTTCCCGCTGGCGGGGTTCGTCGCGGTCGTCACCGCCTTGCTGGTCATGAATGCGGCGCTGCCGGTGACTGTGGTCGCGGCGGCACGGAGCCTGGGTGGGCTGTTGTTGCTGGCCTTGTGCGGTGCGTTGGGCGGCTGGATTTACCTGCAGGTGGTCGGCTCGACGGGTCAGCGGCAGAACGGGCGGATCTGATACCAGCGCCGACAGCGCAAACGCGACTCACAGGCCGGTAGCTGCCGCTGATAAGTGGCGGCGCGTTGTTCGACGCGGCGGGCAATGCCTTGCAGTTGCTGATTATTGCGCCAGCCGCCGCGCTGAAAGCCGGTATGGCCGTCGTGGTAGGCCAGGTACAAATGGAATGCGTCGTTCTTGGCCAGACCCAGACGCCGATGGCTGACATCGTTATACCAGCCGATGAAGTCCAAGGCGTCGCGCATGTTGCTGCGGCGTGCGCCGCGCCGACCGGTGGCTTGCTGGTAGTCCTGCCAGGCCGGATCCTGCGCTTGGGCAAAACCCCGCGCCGATGACGGCCGCCGGCCCGGGATGATGCCGAGGATACGATTGCGCTCGGGTCGCGCGCGGGCACGGAACGAGGATTCCTGTTGCACAAAGGCCATCTGCACCGCGATTGGCGTGCCCCAGCGGCGCTCGGACGCCAACGCGTAGTCGTACCAGCGCGGGTGCTGGTTGAAAATGCTGCAGATATTGTCCTGCTGCTGCGGTGGTCGTGTGGCGCAACCACCGAGGATCACGGCACAAACGATCAGCAGCAGGGCGAGCGGCAGGAGACGGGGCATCTGGCAACTGGTACGGTCTTGGTTTGAGTTGCTCCATGATAGCGATTGCCGCGGCGCGCGACAGTTGGTTTCGCGGTTAACATGAGCCGATGAACGTCTACTTCAGTGAAGTCCTGTTGGTGAACTGCCGGCTCGGCAAGTTCTTGCTCGCGGGCGTAACGTCCTGATGTTGTGGCAGGCTCTGAGTGCGGCGCGTGACCTGGGCCGGGTGCAGGATATTGCCGCGGTTCTGGTGCGTTACGGTTTTGGCGATCTGGTGCGCCGGATCGGCATGGCCGGGGCGCTGGAGCGCGCCGGCAAGGTTTTGCACTGGAGCCGGGTTGAGGAACTGGCCCGGCTCAAGCCGCCGGAGCGCATTCGCCGCATCCTCGAGGAATTGGGTCCCACCTTCGTCAAACTCGGCCAGGTGCTGGCCACCCGTGTCGATCTGTTTGGGCCGGAATGGCTGGCGGAATTCCAGAAGTTGCAAGACCGCGCCCCGGCCGTTGACTGGGCCGACATTGAGCGCCAGTTAAGTGAGGATCTGGGTGCGCCGCCGGAACAAGTGTTTGCCTGGGTTGACTCGGAACCGCTGGCCGCTGCCTCGCTGGGTCAGGTGCACCGCGCCCGTTTGCAGGACGGCAGCGACGTGATACTGAAGGTGCGCCGCCCCGGCATCCGCCCGGTGGTCGAAGCCGACCTGCGCCTGCTTGATCGCCTGGCCGACATTATTGAGAGCGAAGTCGATGAGCTGAAGCGCTATCGCCCGCGGCTGCTGGTGCGCCAATTCTCGTCCGCGCTGCGGCGCGAGCTGGATTTTGCCGCCGAGTGCCGCAACGCCGAGCGCATCGCGCGCGATTTCGCCGACGATAACGCGCTGGTTGTGCCGGGTGTGCACTGGCCGTGGTGCGGCGAACGTCTCAACGTGCAGGATTTTCTGGACGGCATCTCCGGCCGAGATCTTGAGGCCGTCACGCGCGCCGGTTTGGATCCGCAACTGATCGCCCGTAACGGCACCCGCATTATTCTGGAGATGATCCTCGAGCACGGCTTTTTCCACGCCGACCCGCACCCCGGCAATGTCAAGTATCTGTCCGACAACCGCATCGGTCTGATGGATTTCGGCATGGTTGGGCACCTGACCGAAGCGCGTCGACGCGAGGTGGCGGAACTGCTGTACGGTCTGGTCTCGCGCGATCCGGATCTGGTGGCAACGACCCTGATCGACTGGAGCGAGAGCGAAGACACGATTTCCGATCGCCTGCGGGCAGATATTGCCGAGTT
>SLJA01000324.1 GCA_007135355.1 Wenzhouxiangella sp. | reverse complement strand
GCTCAGTTGGAGACATCCAGGCGCCGGCGCAGTTCAGCTTCCAGGCGCTGGCAAGCGTCTTCGTCCAGCGCGCGGCCGTCGGCGTCGACCACCAGGAAGACGTCTTCGACGCGCTGGCCAAAGGTGGCGATGCGCGCATCCATCAGGCGTATGCCCTGAGCCACCAGGGCCTCGGCCATGGCCGAGAGCAGGCCGGGACGGTCGGTGGCGGCAATTTCCAGGCTGGTCAGCGTACCGGCTGGTTGCATGCGGACTTCGGCCCGACCCATGAATGGCTGCAGCCGCCGCGGCAGTGGCCGCGCCGGCAGCGACCGAACCGTCTTGGCCGCCAGTTGTTCGCTCAGAATCCTGCACAAACGAGTGGCATCGGAAGGGTTGAGCGGTCCCGCGTTGTTATCCATGACCTGAAACACGTCCCAGCTCTTGCCATCCTCGCTGGTCACCACCCGGGCAGCCAGTACGTCGAGCTGCATGCGGTCGAGCTCGCGCGCGACCACGGCGAACAGACCGGCAAAGTCTTCGGCGTGGACGAACAGCTCGCTGATGCCCTTGTCGGGCAGGTGTCGACAGACCACCAACGGCAAATCCGCTGTAGCCCGCACAGCCGCTGTCGCCCAGGCCAGTTGATCGGCGTCCAGGCGCAGGAAGGCTCGCTCCGGCAGCGCCTGCCACAAGCCGGCGACCGCTTCCGCACTCAGGCCCTGGCCGGCCAGCAGTGTCATGGCCTCGCGCCGGGTCTCATCAACGCTGGCCTGACGGTCCAGGCGTTGTTCGGGCCCACGCGCCAGCGCGTCGCTGGTTGCTCGGTAGAGCTCCCACAGCAAGCTGTCTTTCCACGAGTTCCACAGTTTCGGGCTGGTCGCGGCGATGTCGGCCACAGTCAGGACCAGCAGATGATCCAGCCGGCGCTGGCTGCCGACCCGCTCGGCAAAACGATTGACCACCAGCGGATCGCTGATGTCCTCGCGCTGGCTGGTGCGCGACATCAGCAGGTGCTCGCGTACCAGCCACACCACCAGGTCGCGGTCTTCGGCCCTCAGATCCAGTCGTTCGACAAAATCCCGCGCATCCACGGCGCCCAGTTCGGAGTGGTCGCCGCCGCGGCCCTTGGCGATGTCATGAAACAGCGCGGCCAGATACAGCAGCTCCGGCCGCTCGATGCCTTGTATGACCTCGATCGCATGGGCGAACTGCTCCGGATACTTGCCGTAAGTGAAGCGGCGCAGATTGCGAATCACGAACAAGGTGTGCTGATCAACCGTATAGACATGAAACAGATCGAACTGCATGCGGCCGGTGATTTCGGCAAATTCCGGCAGCAGGGCGCCGAGCACGCCATAGCGGTTCATGCGCGCCAGCTGACTGTAGACCAGCCGCGGATTTTTCAGCAGGGTCAGAAACATGGCCAGGATCTCCGGGTCTTCCCGGTAGGCCTGGTCGATCAGGTACAGGTGTTCACGAACCAGGCGGATGGTCGCCGCGCGCACCCCGCGGATCTCCGGATGCTCGGCCAGCACCAGGAACATCCGCATCAGGAGTTCCGGGTGCTCGACGAAAGCATGCGGGTCGGTCAGTTCCAGATAGCCGTCATGAACCCGGAAATGCGCGTCGATTTCAGCCGACGGCAAGTGCTGACGTCCGGCCAGCAGTTCCTCGTCAAAACTCTGCAGCAGGCGCTCGTTGAGTTGGGCCACCTGCATGGCCGAGCGGTAGTAGCGTTGCATGAACTGCTCGACGGCGGCGTTGCCGTTGCTGTCGACGTCGATGCCGAAACGCTGGGCCAGCCGGCGCTGATGCTCGAACAACAGACGTTCCTCGGCACGGCCGGCCAGCTCATGCAGGGCCCAGCGCAGAGACCACAGAAAATCGCGGTTGAGCACCAGGTCGCTGAGCTCCTGCTCACTGAGGAAGCCACGCTCGACCAGGCCATGGACGGTGGCGGTGCCAAAGTGACGGCGCGTGACCCAGGAGATCATCTGCAGATCGCGCAATCCACCCGGGCCCTCCTTGATATTGGGCTCGAGGTTGTAGATGGTGTCTTCGAACTGCTCGTGACGGCGCTGCTGTTCTGCACACTTGGCGGCAAAGAACTCCGCTGCCGGCCACAGGGCCGGCGCCTGGGTTGCCGAGCGCATGGCCGCCAGCAATCGACCGTTGCCGGCCAGCAGGCGGGTTTCCATCAGGTTGGTGGCCACGCCGACATCGGCGGCGGCTTCCTCGACGCACTGCGACACCGTGCGCACGCTGTGGCCGGGACGCAGCCCGGCGTCCCATAGCAGCTGCACAAAGGTCTCTAGGGTGCCGGCCAGGCTGTCATCCGGGCGCTCGCCGGTCTGCGAGTAAAGCACCAGCAGATCGACGTCGGAGTGCGGGTGCAACTCGCCGCGGGCGAAGCCGCCGACCGCGCACAACTCCAGTTCAGTCGATACCGCAACCAGGCAACGCCAGGCAGCCAGCACCAGCTGCTCAACCACCCAGGCCCGCGCGTGCACCAGTTCACGAATATCAGTGCCCCCGGCAAATTGGGCCGACAGTTCGCGATCAGCCTGCTCGCGGCAAGTCTTCAGCACCCGGGCCAGCGCCTGCGCCTCACCGGGCAGCTCAGCCAGGCTGGTCAGGTCCAGGCAGCGGCGGGTGGCCGCCACGGCGCCCAGGCGTTCGTTCATAGCGGATCGTCGGGCAGTCGGGTGAGAACATCGACGCCGTCGTCGGTCACGGCCAGGGTGTGCTCCCACTGCGCCGACAGGCTGCGATCGCGGGTGATCACGGTCCACTGGTCCGGCAACAGGCGGGTGGAGGCCTTGCCCAGGTTGATCATCGGCTCGATGGTGAAGGTCATGCCGGGCTCCAGCACCACGCCCGTCCCCGGCCGGCCGTAGTGCAGCACCTGGGGCGGTTCATGGAACACGCGCCCGATGCCGTGGCCGCAGTACTCGCGCACCACCGAGCAGCGTTGGCCCTCGGCGTAGGTCTGGATGGCATGACCGATATCGCCCAGAGTGACGCCGGGCCGCACCATTTCGATTCCGGTCAGCAGGGCCTGATGGGCCACTTCACAGACCCGGCGCGCTTTCACCGAGGGCTCGCCAACAAAGAACATCTTGCTGGTATCGCCGTGCCAGCCGTTCTTGATCACGGTCACATCAATGTTGACAATGTCGCCCTCCTTGAGCACCTTGTCACCGGGAATGCCGTGGCACACCACGTGATTGACCGAGGTGCAGATCGATTTTGGAAAACCGCGATAGTTGAGCGGCGCCGGCACCGCCTGCAGCTGATCGACGATGTAGGCATGACACAGCGCATCCAGTTTGCCGGTGGTCACGCCCGGCCGCACATGATCGCGGATCATGCGCAATACGCTCGCCGCCTGCTGGCCGGCGACCCGCATGGCCTCGATTTCTTCGGCGGTCTTGAGCTGGACGGCTTCGTTCATGCGCACTGGGGTAAGACGTGGAAAGCTCGCCATTTTAACCGATGCCCAGCCATCGCCGATCAAGCCAGGGCCGGGATGCGCAGCCCGCCGGCGCGCGCTGATACGGATCAGCCATGCCTTTTGGCACGTGCGCCGCGCCCGAGCCTTTGCGAACCTATGCTTGTCTAACCCGTGTTCCGTGTCCAGGTCATCGTGAAAGTTTTGCTCAAAATCGTGCTTCCCGCCGTGCTCATGATCGCCGGCTCGATTGCCGTGGTCATGATGCTGGCCGGCCAGCGCCCGCCACCGCAAGAGCGCGAAGCGAGCGTGACGGCCATGCTGGTCGATGTCGTTATCGCCCAGCCCAGCGACGGATTTTTCGTTGTCCAGTCGCAGGGCTCGGTACAGCCGCGCACGCAGACCAGTCTCGCCGCCGAGGTCAGCGGTCGCATCGTGCGCCTGAACGACAGCTTTACCGCCGGCGGTTTCTTCCGCGCCGGCGAGACCCTGGCCGAGATCGACCCCAGCGACTACGAGGCTGCCTTGCTTCAGGCCGAAGCCGATCTGGCCGCGGCGCGCTCGCGCCTGGCCGACGAACAGGCACGCTCGGAACAGGCCCGGCGTGACTGGCAGCGGCTGCACGGCAGCGACCGCGAGCCCGGCGAGCTGGTCCTGCGCCTGCCGCAGGTTGCCGGCGCCCAGGCCTCGGTACAGGCTGCTGAAGCCGGTGTCTTGCGCGCCCGGCGCAACCTGGAGCGCACCCGCATCAGCCTGCCGTTTGACGGCATGGTGCGCTCGCGCCAAATCGACCTCGGGCAGTTCGTCTCGACGGGAACGCCACTGGGCATCGTGTTTGCGGTCGACGTCGCCGAGATCCGCTTGTCCCTGTCGGATCAGGAACTGGCCTTTCTCGACTTGCCCGGCCCCGGCGTGACGGGCATGGAACCCGGCATCCCGGTCACCTTGTCCGGCTCGGTGGCCGGACGGCGCGGCAGTTGGCAAGCCCGCATCGTGCGTACCGAAGGGGTGGTCGATGAAAACACTCGCCTGGTCAACGCCGTGGCCGTCGTCGAAGACCCCTATGGCCTGCTCGGTAAACGGCGTGAACTGCCGCTGCCCATGGGCACCTTCGTCAGGGCCGATATCCAGGGCCGATCATCGACCGGGCTGATCGAGTTGCCGCGCTCGGCCTTGCGCGACAACAACACGGTGTTTCTGGCCAATGACCAGGATGAGCTGGAAGTGCGCTCGGTCGAGCTGATGCGCGCCACGGCCCAGCGCGCCTATGTGCGCAACGCACTCAAGGAGGGCGACCGGGTCATCACCACGGCCATCCAGGCGCCGATTCCAGGCCTGCCGCTGCGAGTGCGCGACACTGTGGATGATCCGCCGCAACTCCGAATCGCACCGGCGGAATCCGGCCTGGCCAACACGGGAGAGGCGCCATGAACGTCGAGCGCAACTGGTACGGCAACATCATTGCCTGGTTCGCCCACAACCCGGTCGCCGCCAACCTGCTGATGATCGTGCTGCTGGCCGGCGGACTGTATTCGGCCATCACCATCAGCAAGGAAGTGATGCCGCGTGTGGAGACCAACTTCGTCTCGGTCATGGTGCCCTTCCGCGGCGGCACACCGCGCGACGTCGAGCAAGGCGTGCTGATCCCGATCGAAGAAGCGATCCAGGACCTGGACGGGGTGCGCGAAATCATTTCCACCGCGCGCGAGGGCTCCGGCACGGTCGCGATCGAAGTCGAGGCCGGCTACAACATCCTCGAAGTCTTCGACAACATCCAGAGCCGGGTCGACTCGATCGCCACCTTCCCGGCTGAAACCGAGCGTCCGCGCTTCCGGCGCGAAACCTGGAGCCAGCAGGTCATCTGGGTGTCGGTGTTCGGCGATGTGCCGGAGCGCACGCTGAAGGAAGCCGCGCGTCAGATCCGCGACGATATCACCGCCCTGCCCTCGGTCACGCGGGCCGAGCTGGCCGGCGCCAGACCCTACGAGATTGCCATCGAGGTCAGCGAGCAGACCCTGCGCGCCTACGGCCTGACCCTGGGCGAAGTGGCCCAAGCCATCCGCCGTTCATCACTGGATCTGCCTGGTGGGCGCATCCAGACCCGCGGCGGCGATGTCCTGGTGCGCACGGTGGGTCAGGCCTATGTGGCGGCCGATTTCGAAGACATCGTCATCCGCACCAACCCCGACGGCAGCCGCCTGCGCGTGCGCGACATCGCCGAAATCCGCGACGGCTTCATCGAGCGCGAGTTCTATTCGCGTCACAACGGCCAACCCGGCATTGCGGTGCGCGTGCTGAGCGTCGGCGACCAGGATGCCCTGGCGGTCTCGCGCGAGGTGCGCGAATACATCGGCAACATGCAAGATGCCCTGCCGGCCGGAATCAGCGTGGACTACTGGGCTGACCTGTCCTACATGCTGCGCGGCCGCATCGAGATGATGGGCAAGAACCTGGCCGCCGGCGCCTTCCTGGTGTTTCTGATCCTGACCCTGTTTTTGCGCCTGAAGCTGGCCTTCTGGGTGATGGTCGGCCTGCTGACCGCCTTCATGGGCACCTTGTGGCTGTTGCCGGCGGTTGGTGTGACCATCAACATGATCAGCCTGTTCGGCTTCCTGGTCGTGCTCGGAATCGTGGTCGACGACGCCATCATCATGGGGGAATCGGCCTACACGGAAATCCGCAACAAGGGCCATTCGGTCGAAAATGTGGTCAGCGGCGTGCACAAGGTTGCCGTGCCGGCCACCTTCGGCGTGCTCACCACCATCGCCGCCTTCACACCCATTCTGCTGGTGTCGGGCGTGCAGGGCCAGTTCTTTGCCGCCATCGGCTGGGTGGTGGTGCTGGCCTTGCTGATGTCGCTGGTCGAGTCCAAGCTGATCCTGCCGGCCCACCTGGCCCACATGCGCATCAAGAAGTACGAGCCGGATACCACCAACCGGTTCATTCGCTTTCAACGCGGTTTTTCCGATGGGCTGTACAAGCTGGTCGACCGAATTTATCTGCCCTCGCTGGCGGTCTTTCTCCGGCATCGCTACCTCGCCCTGGCCGGCTTCATCTCGATTCTGATCCTGTCGGTGGGACTGATCGTCGGCGGCCTGGTGCGAGTGGTGTGGTTCCCGGATATTGCCAGCGACTTCATGCAGGCCGAGCTGGAAATGAATGAAGGCACGCCGGCCGCGGTCACCCACGCCAATCTTGATCTGCTGATCGAGCGCCTGGCCGTGGCCGACGAGCGCATTCAGCGCGAGCGTGGCTTCGAAGCCCCCGTGGTCAGAACCACATTTTCCTGGGCGCGGTCGGACGTCTCCGGCGGCATCCTGGTCGAGCTGTCCCGGGATGAGGACAACCGCGTCAGCACGCGCGAGCTGGAGCGCGTCTGGCGGGAAGAGGTCGGTGAAATCCCCGGCGTGCGCACGCTGCAGATTGGTGGCTCCGGCGGCCCGGGCGGCGATGGTCCGGACCTGAGTTTCCAGCTGGTTGGTCGCGATCTGGCCCAGCTGCAGGCCGCGGCCGCCGAACTGGAAGCCCGCGTACGCGCCTTTGACGGCACTTACGACATTCGTAATTCCTTCGAGGGCGGCACGCGCGAGTTGCAGTTGAACATCCTGCCCGGCGCCGAGGCCCTGGGCTTGAGCCAGCAGGACCTGGCGCGCCAAGTCCGCCAGGCCTTTTTCGGCGAAGAAGTCCAGCGCATCCAGCGCGGTCAGGACGATGTGCGCGTGATGGTGCGCTTCCCGCGCGAGGAACGCAGTTCCGAGGGCTATCTGGAGACCATGCGCATCCGCACCCCGAGCGGTGAGGCCGTGCCGTTCGGCGCCGTGGCCGAAGTGACCGTGGGCAGCACGCCGGCCAGCATCCGCCGTTTCGACCGCGAGCGCTCGATCAGCGTCACCGCGCGCATCGACAAGGACATCGCCGAACCCGGGCGCATCACCAGCGAACTGCGCGAGGTGCATATCCCGGAAATCCTGGCCGGTTATCCTAACGTGCGTTATCGCCTGGGCGGTGCCACCCGCAGCCAGCAGGAACTGCAGCGCGATTTGCTGTGGGGCACGGCGTTTGCCTTGTTTCTGATCTACTCGTTGATCGCCATCCCGCTGAAGTCCTACCTGCAGCCGCTGCTGATCATGTCGGTGATCCCCTTCGGCATGATCGGCGCGATCATCGGTCACTGGGTGCTGGGCATGCCGCTATCCCTGCTCAGCCTGTTCGGCATCATTGCCCTGGCCGGAGTGGTGGTCAACGACAGCCTGATTCTGGTCGATTTCGTCAACCGCCACCGGCGCGCCGGCCAGAGCCGGATCGAGGCGGCGCTCAAGGCCACCCGGGCCCGCTTCCGCGCCATTGTTCTGACGTCGATGACGACATTCCTGGGGCTGGCTCCGATTGTGTTCTTCGAGACCAGCTTCCAAGCCCAGCTGGTGATCCCGATGGCCGTGTCGCTGGCTTTCGGCATCGTCTTCGCCACGGTGATCACGCTGGGACTGATCCCGATCCTGTACCTGATCGGCGATGACTTTGTCCGGCTGCTGCAGCGCATGCTGGGGCGCGACCGACACGGCATGGTCGAGATGGGACAGGCCTGATCAGGCCCGCGTACCGAACAGCCAGTCGCCGATGGGATAGGTGATATTGAAATTGCGCGACGCCATCAGCGTGGTGTCGTGGTGGACGTGATGCAGCCGACGCAGGCGCTTGATGAACGGCAACTTCAGCCAGCGCGAGTCCTCGGGCAGGTGGTAGGCCAGGTGCAGCAACT
>SLJA01000166.1 GCA_007135355.1 Wenzhouxiangella sp. | reverse complement strand
GCGCCCTGGGCAATGGCGCGCACGTTGATGCCGGCGCGCGCGAGACTGCCGAACAGGCGCGCGGCGATGCCGGGTCGGCCGGTCATGCCCTCGCCGACGATGGCCAGGATGCGGATGTCGGACAGCAGGCTGATGCGGTGAATCTGACCATGGCGCAGTTCGCGCTCGAACACCTGCTCGAGGATGCCGCGCGCCTGGTCACCGGCCGCGCCCGGCACGACCACGCAAATCGAGTGTTCCGAAGAACCCTGCGAAATCATCGAAACCGAAACAGCCGCCCGATGCAGGGCGCCGAAAATGCGCTCGGCCGTGCCGGGCACACCGATCATGCCGGCGCCTTCGATATTGATCAGCGCCATCTGGCCAACCCCGGAGATGCCCTTGACCGGCGGCTCCGGGTGGCCGGCCGAGTCGATGCGGGTGCCCGGACAGTCCGGATTGAAGGTGTTGCGGATGCGCACCGGGATGTCGCACTCCTGGGCCGGGCTCAGGGCTTGCGGGTGGATCACGCGGGCGCCGAAATAGGCCAGCTCGAAGGCCTCGCGATAGGACAGATGCGCCAGCAGCTCAGCCTGCGGCACCGCGCCCGGGTCGGCCGACAGCAGACCGTCGACATTGGTCCAGATATGAATCTCATCGGCCTTTAGCAGGCGCCCGAAGATGCTGCCCGAGTAGTCCGAGCCGTTGCGGCCCAGGGTCGAGATGCGCCCGTCCACGGTCCGGCAGATGAACCCGGTGATGACGTAGCGCGGCGACGGCGTGGCGGCCATGAACTCGGCCAGCAGTCGGCCGCTGGTTTGCCAGTCGACCGTCACCATCAGCGCCGCCGGCTTGGTGCGCAGCACATCGCGGGCGTCGACAAAAACCGCGGACTCGCCCGACTGGCGCAGGCGCGCAGTCAACAGCTCGGCCGACAGCAATTCGCCAAAGCCGGAAATCAGCTCCAATGCTTCGGTCGGCGCCGAGCCCATCAGGGCCAGGCTGGCCAGCAGTTGCTCCAGCGTGACGAAGCGTTGCTCGACCTGCTCAAGCAGGTGTTCCCGCAACGGCGACGGATCAATCAGGCGCTCGGCGGTGACCCGATGGCGCCGGCGCAGTTGCTGTAGCCCCTCGGGCCACGCGCCGTTGCCGTGGGCGGCACTGTTGGCCAGCTCCAGCAGGCTGTTGGTGACGCCGACCATGGCCGAAACGACGATGGCCTGGCCGTCGTCCTGTTTGCGGTCGGCCAGCAGGGCGGCCACGTGGGCGATGCAGTCGGCGTCGGCCAGGCTGCTGCCGCCGAATTTGTGGATGGTCCAGCGCATGAAAGCTTCGGTTTTAACGACAAGCCCCGAGTTTAACGTTGAGTCCGGGCGGGAAGGGAGTTTTGATGGACGGAAAGGCCTAAAAATGAACCCAGCCGACCGCGATGAGCAGGACGCCCAGCGCGGCCGTCAGCGCAGCGGCCGCCGGCTTCCACCCCAACTCGCGCAACTGGCCGAAGCGGATGCCCATGGCGATGGCGGCCATGGCCATGGCAAACAGGAATTGGCTGAGCGCCCCCGCGCCGCTGATGAGCGTCTGCCACAGCGCATGATCCGCGCCCAGCGCGGCATCGCCGGCGCTGCGCACCACCGACAAGGCCAGAAAAGCCAGGATGAACAGCGGAATCGGCACGTGGCGCGGCCGGGTTCCCGGCTCGCTCAGCATCCAGGCCAGCAGCGGGATGACCAGCACCATGCTGAAGTTGCGGATCAGTTTGGTCACGGTGGCGGCGTTCAGGGTGCCGTCGAGCTGCCACAGCTGCTCGTGGGCCGTCGCCGCCGCGGTGACCTGGGCGGTATCGTGGATGGCCGCGCCCATGATCAAACCCACGGCAATCGGGTCATGCACCAGCTGTGGCAGCAGGAAGGGGTAGAGCAGGGTAGCCAGCAGGCCGACTAGTGCCACGCAAGCGATCGCATAGGCGGTTTCCTGCGGGCGGGCCTTCAGGGCCGGCGCCAGCGCGGCGATGGCCGAGGCACCGCAAATGGCCGTACCCACGCCCAGCAGACCGGCCAGGTGCCGATTGCCGCCGGCGCCGCGCACCAGCCAGTAGGTCAGCGCCAGACCGCTGACCACAACCAGCACCACCAGCGGCAGGGCGCGGCCGCCCAGCAGGCCCAACTCGACCAGGCTGAGCCGCAATCCAATCAGCGCCACGGCGGTCTTTAAAAAAATGCCACGCGCCTTTTCCAGGCCCGGCTGCCACGATGGCCGACCCGCCGCGACCCCGGCTAGTGCCAGCCCCGCTAGAATAGCCAGCACCATCGGCGAAGCGGGCACGGTCGGAACAGTCTCCGGCAGCTGCTGCAACAGGGCGGCCAGCACCCCGGCCAGGGCCGCGATGGCGGCGCAGACCAGCAAGCCTGGCCAGGGATGGGTCGCGCTGTTGTTCAAAGGTGGCTCGCTGGGCATGATCGTCATCAAGCGTAGTGCAAGTGCGGCCTGTCGTGGCCGCCGCGTCATTGCAATGGATTGCTTAAGGAGAACAACATGCTGGACAAGCCGAGCATCGTGCAAAACTGGCTGCCGCGCTACACAGGAACGGCGGTCGAGGACTTCGGCAAGTACATTCTGCTAACCAATTTCGACAACTACGTCGAAAAGTTCGCCGCCTTCATGGGCGTGGAAGTGCGCGGGCGCGACAAGGCCATGCGCAACGCCACTTTCGAGAACATCTCGATTATCAACTTCGGCATGGGCAGCGCCAATGCCGCCACCATCATGGACCTGCTGAGCGCGGTGACGCCGAAGGCAGTGCTGTTTCTGGGCAAGTGCGGTGGCCTGAAGAAAAAGAACCAGCTCGGCGACCTGATCCTGCCAATTGCCGCCATTCGCGGCGAGGGGACTTCCAATGATTATTTCCCGCCCGAGGTGCCGTCCTTGCCGGCTTTTACCCTGCAGCGCGCGGTTTCGTCCACCATCCGCGACCATGACAAGGATTACTGGACCGGCACGGTCTACACCACCAACCGCCGCGTCTGGGAGCACGATCGCGCGTTCAAGAAATACTTGCGCCGCACGCGCTGCATGGCCATCGACATGGAAACCGCGACCATCTTCATCACCGCGTTTGCCAACTCGATCCCGGCCGGCGCGCTGCTGCTGGTGTCCGACCAGCCCATGATCCCCGATGGGGTGAAAACCGACGCCTCCGATCGCATCATCACCGAGCGCTTCGTCGATAGCCAGATCGCCATCGGCATCGATTCGCTCAAGGAAATCGCCAACGAGGGCCGCTCGGTCCGCCACTTGCGCTTTGACTAAAAAGCAAAGCGATCCTCGATATTCACTTTTTTGCAATGGAACCGAACAGGCTCACCCGACATGACCAAAACCTTGCCCCTGCTGACCCTGACCGCAGTACTCGCGCTGCCCGGAGCGACCATGGCCGCTGAGGACGATCCGTTCCTGTGGCTGGAGGAAATCGAGAGCGAACGCGCGCTGGACTGGGCGCGCGAGCAGAACGAGCGCTCGGTCGAATTTCTCGAAAGCCACCCGTATTTCGAGGCCATCCACGCGCGCAACCTGGAGATTCTCACCGCTGACGACCGCATCGCCTTCCCCTCGCTGATGGGCGGGCAGATCTACAACTTCTGGCGCGACGCCAACCACGTGCGCGGCATCTGGCGCGTGACTAGCCGCGAGGACTATCGCAATGAGCGTCCGGACTGGGATGTGATCATCGATGTCGATGCGCTGGCCGAACGGGAAGACCAAAACTGGGTCTGGGCCGGCGCCAACTGTCGCTATCCGGACTATGACCGCTGTCTGGTCGGCTTGTCCATCGGCGGCGCCGACGCGGCCGTGCGGCGCGAGTTCGACCTGGAAACGCGCGAGTTCGTCGAGGACGGCTTCGTGCTGCCGGAGTCGAAGAGCTACATCAGCTGGCGCGACCGCGACAGCGTGTTTTTCGGCCCGGCCTTCGAGCCTGAGCAGATGACCACCTCGGAATATGCCCGCAAGGTCTATATCTGGCGCCGCGGCACGCCCCGGGAAGAGGCCGAGCTGGTGTTCGAGGGCGAGCGCGACGATGTGCTGGTCTGGGGTAGCCGCTTCTGGGACGGCGACACGCCGTGGGACATGATCGTGCGCCTGCCGAGCTTCTTCACCCGCGAGTATCACGTGCTACGCGACGGCGAGACGGTGCGCGTCGATGTGCCGAACGATGCCAACATCGCCGGCATCATCGGCGGACAGCTGCTGGTCGAACTGCGCTCGGACTGGACTGTTGGCGAGTCAAGCTTTGTCCAGGGCGCGCTGCTGGCCGCCGACATGGAGTCGGTGCTGGCCGGCGAGCCCGAGTTTCAGCTGCTTTTCCAGCCCAACGAACGACAGGCCGTCAACGGCGTTTCCACCACCCAGAACACCGTGATCGTCTCCATCCTCGACAACGTGATCGGTCAGTTCCTGCGCTTCACCTACGGCGAGGACGGCTGGACCCGCGAGCGTCTGAACATTCCCGGCAACGGCACGCTGAGCGTGGTTACCACGGACGATCGCTCGGATGCCTTCTACTTCAACTACACCGATTTTCTGACCCCCAGCCGCTTGTACGAGGCCGACGCGATGGCCGACACCCATCGCCAGATCCGCTCCGAACCGTCCCGCTTCGACAAGGACGGCATGACCGTGGCGCAGCACTTCGCCACCTCAGCCGACGGTGAGCAGATTCCCTACTTCATCGTCAAACCGGCAGGGTTCGAGGCCAATGGTGCCAATCCGACCCTGTTGGCGGCCTACGGCGGCTTTGAGGTCGCGCGCACGCCGTTCTACTCGGGGCTGATCGGTTCGGCCTGGCTGGAGCGCGGCGGCGTCTACGTGCTGGCCAATATCCGCGGCGGCGGCGAGTTCGGTCCGCGCTGGCATCAGGCCGGCCTGCGCGAAAATCGCCAGCGCGTGTTCGATGATCTGATCGCCGTGTCCGAAGACCTGATCGAGCGCGGCATTACCTCGCCCGAGCACTTAGGCATACAGGGCGGCTCGAACGGCGGCCTGCTGACCGGTGCGGTGATGGTGCAGCGCCCGGACCTGTTCAACGCGGTCATCATCCAGGTGCCGCTTTTGGACATGAAGCGTTACCACCTGTTGCTGGCCGGCGCCAGCTGGATGGCCGAGTACGGCAACCCGGACGACCCGGATGACTGGGCGTTCATGAGCCAGTATTCCCCATATCAGAACCTGTCGCCGGACGCGAGCTATCCCAAGGCCTTCGTCACCACTTCAACCCGCGACGACCGCGTCCATCCTGCGCACGCGCGCAAGTTCGTGGCGCGCATGATGGAGCAGGACCACGACGTGCTCTACTTCGAGAACATCGAGGGCGGGCATGGTGGTGCGGCCAACCTGAAGCAGAGCGCGTACATCACCGCGCTGATCTACGCGTACCTGCACGACAGATTGAATCCCGCATCCCGAGATTGAAGAGCTGTCAAGAAGGTACAAACCGCAGATGAACGCGGATGAACGCTGATAAATAAAAGAACATCATCTGCGTTTATCTGCGTTCATCCGCGGTTAAATATCCTTTCAAAGCCAGCGCGCAAGATCGAACTCCTGCACACTCCTCAGTACCTGATCGGCCTGGCTGAAGGCCGGGTCGGACGGGTCGAAGACCGAGGGAACGGCCACCACGCGCATGCCGGCGCGTCTGGCGGCAGTGACGCCGGCGGGGGCGTCTTCGAACACCAGGCAATGTTCGGGTACCACGCCCAGCTTGCGCGCGGTGCTCAGGAAAACCGCCGGGTCCGGCTTGCCGCGCTCCTCGTGCACGCCGGAGTGGGTGAGCGCAAGGTAGTCGCCGATGTTCAGCGCGTTGACCACGCCCTCGATCAGGGCCGGTGGTGACGAGGATGCGATGGCCATGGGAATGCCGCGTGCCTGCAGCGCGGTCATCGTGTCCACAACACCGGGCAGCGGCTCGGCCCGCTCAAGAATCAGCCGGGTAACCGTTTCCAGCACCCGCTCCACCATCTCATCAATCGTCGGACCCTGCCAGCCAAAGCGCTGATGCCACAGGCGCGCCACCTCATCAATCCGCCGCCCGGCACTCTCGCGGCACAAATCACGCGTAACCGGCACCCCCAGCGGCTTAAAACAAGCCATCTCGGCATCCTGCCACAGCGGTTCGGAGTCGATGAGTAGGCCGTCCATGTCGAAGATAGCGGCGGCGAGAGTGGACATGGCTCGATGGTCTTGTGGATGGGTTTGGGGGAGGGTTCAGAGTTGAGCGTTCAGGGCTCAGGGTTCAGAGTGGAGCGTTCAGGGCTCAGGGTTCAGGGTTCAGGAAAACCGGAAACCGGAAACCATCCCGCCACACCTTGACTGAACCCTGAACCCCGAACCCTGAACCCTAACAACATCACAACGGCCACACCAGCAAGATCATCGGCACGCCGACCAGCACCACCAACACCTCCAGCGGCAGTCCCAAGCGCCAGTAGTCGCCGAACCGGAATCCGCCAGGACCCAGGATCAGGGTGTTGTTCTGGTGGCCGATGGGCGTGAGGAAGGCGCAGGAGGCGCCGACGGCAACGGCCATCAGGAAGGGGTCGGCGCTCACGCCAAGGGCATCGGCCGAGCTGATCGCGATCGGGCACATCACGGCCGCGGTGGCGGCGTTGTTCATGAAGTCCGAAAGGGTCATGGTGATGACCAGGATCAGGGCCAGGGCGAGCACGGTCGAGCCGAAGCTGGCGTGTTCGAGCAACAGGCCGGCCAGCAGATCCGCCGTGCCTGTGGTGGCCATGGCGCCGGCGACCGGAATCAGGGCGCCCAGCAGTACGATCACCGGCCAGTCGATGGCGTCATAGATCTTGCGCGGCGGGATCACGCGGGTGGCGGCGATCACGACCACGCCGGCGGCAAAGGTAATGGCGGCCGGCATCAGGCCGAATGCGGCGCCGACCACGGCGGCCAGCATCACCAACCCGGCGATCAATGCCTGGCGCGTACGCGGAATGCGCAGGGCGCGTTCGGCCAGGGGAACGCAGCCGTGGTTGACGGCGAACTCGGTCAGGCTGTCGCGGGCGCCTTGCACCAGCAACACGTCGCCAGGACGGAACTGCAGGGTGCGCAATCGTGCGGTCGTGCGGCGGCCCTGGCGGGAAACCGCCAACAGGTTGATGGCATTCCGCGAGCGCAACCTCAGGCTGCGCGCCGAGCGCCCGATGATGGATGACATTGGCATGACCACCACTTCCAGCAGGGCGATCTCCTCATCTTCGGGAGTGCCTTTCGACTCGGACTGATCTTGCTCTTCGGCCCGCTCTTTCTTGTCCTTGTGGTCATCGTCGCGAGCGTCTCCGCGCCTGGCATCCGGCTTGACCTCGGTTGCCTGGGTAGGTTTCTCGTCCGTAGGGTCGACCGGAACCGGTGTTTCCTGTTTGTCTTCCTCCAGTTGAATGTCCAGCTGATTGAGGGCTGACATCAAGGCCTTGGGTTCGGCTTCGATGACGAGGATGTCGGCCGCGCGGAGTTTCAGGTTGCCGTGCGGGTTGCGCAAACGTTCGTCGTTGCGAATCACGCCGACCACCTGCGCGCCGGTCTCGTCGATCCGTCGTTCGGCTTCGGCCAGGCGCAAGCCCACGGACTTGGAGTTGGCCTGAACGCGCGCCTCGGTCAGATAACTGCCGATATCGAAGTCTTCCAGATCACTGCGTTCCCGCAGCGGGATCAGCCAGCGTCCGGCAATCAAGGTGAAGGTGACGCCGACTGCGGCGACCGCCAGTCCGACCGGCGTGAAATCGAACATGCTGAACGAGCCAAGCCCGGCATCGGCGCGGAATCCCGATACGATCAGGTTGGGCGGCGTGCCGATCAGGGTGGTCATGCCGCCCAGGATGGAGCCGAAGGCCAGCGGCATCAGCACCTGGCCCGGCGGCAGACCGTGGCGCTGGGCTACCATGACCGCCACCGGCATCAGCAAGGCCAACGCGCCAACGTTGTTCATGAATGCCGACAGGACCGCCGCCAGGGCCACCAGCGAGCTGGTGGCAACCCAGGCGCTCGCACCCTTGGGTAGAAGGCGATCGGTGAGGATATCGACAGCACCGGTCACCTGCAGGGCGCGGCTCAGGATCAGCACGCAGGCCACCGTGATCACGGCCGGGTGGCCGAAGCCCTCGAAGGCGTCGCGGCCGGGCACCAGGCCGAACAGCACGCAGGCCAGCAGCGCGGTGGCAGCGACCAGGTCATGCCGAAACCGGCCCCAGACGAACAAGACCACCGT
>SLJA01000343.1 GCA_007135355.1 Wenzhouxiangella sp. | reverse complement strand
CGGCTCGCGCGGCGCGGCACGCGGCGTTGGCGCCGGTTCCTGCGCGGGCGCGCGACGCGGTTCGGGCGCCGGGGGCGTCGGCTCGGCCCGCGCCACGGTCGGCGGCGCAAGCAAACGCAGTTCCTGACCCGGACGAATGACGAAAGGCTCGCCGATACGATTCCAGGCCGCCACGTCGCGCCAGTCAAGACCGTAGCGGAAGGCGATCGAGTACAGCGTATCGCCGCGCTGCACGGTGTAAATCGGCGGCGCCACGGCCCGCGCCGCCGGTGTAGCCGGCGCTCGCACCCCCTCGCGCTCTTCCACCGGCGCCGGCGCTATGGGCGCGCAGGCAACCAGCGCCAGCAGAAGCCATAGCAGCAACCCGCCAAGCAAGCACCCCGACCGCCAGCCAGCCCGCATGTCAACCCTCGGCGTGATCGTGCAACTTCATTCCAGCCCTTCCAGCAGCGGGACAAAACTGACCGGACCCAGATCCTGCTTGACAAACTCATCACCGCTGCGCTTGATCCGGACCAGCTCCTGAATCGAACCGCGCTGCTCTGGACCAACCAGAATGCCGCCATCGATCAGTTGCGCCGGCAGGGTCTCGGGAATACGACCGCCGGCAGTGACGATAATTGCATCGAACGGCGCCTGGCTGGGCCACCCGCCCAGTCCATCGGCATGCCGCGTGTAGATGTTATGCAGGCCCAGCTCATGAAAGCGCTGGCGTGCCGTGCGCAACAGCTCGCCGATGCGCTCGGTGGTGAAGACCCGGCGCGCCAGCTGGGCCAGCACCGCCGCCTGGTAGCCGGAGCCGGTGCCGACCTCGAGAACCTTGTCCGGCAGCGCCTCGCCCAGGATGGCCTCGGTCATCAAGGCGACCACATAGGGCTGAGAGATTGTCTGTCCACGCCCGATCGGCAAGGCGGAATCTTCGTAAGAGCGCGACGACAAAGCCTCATCGACAAATCGATGCCGGGGAACAGCGCCAATGGCTTCCAGCACGCGCGCATCGCGAATGCCTTTTTCTTCCAGCCGCCGCACCAGACGCTGGCGCGTGCCGGCCGAAGTCATCCCGATCCCCATGTGACTGCCGACGGGCATGCTCAGGAGCCGGCGGCGACCTTCTTGGGATCCCGGGCACCGTTCAAGCGCTCGATCCAGTGACTGACCTGCTCCAGCGCCTGATAACGGGTCAGATCCACGTGGATGGGGGTAACCGAAACATAGCCATTGCGCACGGCATGGAAGTCGGTACCCGGACCATTGTCCTCGTCACTGCCCGGTGGACCGACCCAGAAAAACGGCCGCCCACGCGGATCTTCGATCGCGATGACGTCGCCGGAACAATGCCGATGCCCCAGCCGAGTCGTCTCGAAGCCGCGGATCGACTCCCAGGGAAGATCGGGCACATTCACATTGAGGATGGTGTCGGCGGGCAGCGGTTCGGCCAGCAGCTGACGCATCAGAATGACCGCCGCCTCGGCGGCTGAATCGTAATGACTGGGGCCATCACCGCCGAACGCGTAGGCCAACGACACCGCCATGGCCGGAAGACCCAGAAAACGTCCCTCCATGGCCGCCGCGACCGTACCGGAATACAGCACGTCGTCGCCCAGGTTGGCGCCGGCGTTGATGCCGGACACCACCATATCCGGCTCCTGCTCCAGCAGCCCGGTAATCGCCAGATGAACGCAGTCAGTGGGCGTGCCGTAGATCTTGTAGCGGCCGTCATCCTGAAGTTCGACCCGGATCGGTCGATCCAGGGTCAGCGAATTGCTGGCGCCGGAGCGATCCCGGTCGGGCGCCACGACGGTAATCTGGTCACAGTGCTCGGCCAGCCGCTGCGCCAGCAGGCGGATGCCCGGCGCATACAGACCGTCGTCATTGGAAATGAGAATATGCATGCTGGGAGTTGTCTCTGGAAAGCCGTAACTATAATGGAATCGGCTCACCCGAACAGCATCGCAGGAGCATGTGCCATGACGATTGCAGATGATGAGAAAGATCTGTTCAGAGCCGAAGTCGGGCCGGTCCGAAGGTTGCGCAGCCACCGCGACCACAGTCGACCCCCGGCGCCGCGCCCGGTGCCCCACCAGCTCAAGCGCGACGAACGCCTGGTGATTGAAGAGCTGGCGTCGGCGCCGATCGACTTCAGTCAGGTCGAAACCGGCGAAGAAATCAGCTACCTGCGCGACGGGTTGCACCGGCGTACCCTGGGGCGGTTGCGGCGCGGCCACTGGCGTGTCCAGGACGAGATCGATCTGCATGAGATGAACCTCTCCGCCGCCACCCAGTCGGTTCGCGAGTTTCTCGAGGAAGCCCGCGGTGCCGGTTTCGGCTGCGTCAAGATCATCCATGGCAAGGGCCTGCGTTCGGGCCCGGACGGCCCGCAGCTGAAACGAATGACCGCCGGCCTGCTGGCGCGCCATCCGCGCGTGTGCGCTTTCGCTTCGGCCCGCCCGAATGACGGCGGCACTGGGGCCGTCTACGTGCTTCTGGACCGATCGAAATGAATGCAGCCCTGGAAACACCGCTGACGGCGATCCTGATCCTTGCAGCGGTGTGCCTCTGGTGGCTATCGGCGATGCGCGCCCGCGACCGGGCCCGCGCGATCGCGGCGTCTTTTTGCGGGCGGCATGGCTGGCAGCTGCTGGACCAGACGGTTGCACTGAGCTCAATGTGGCCGGTGCGCGTCAATGATCGGCTGTGCTGGCAGCGTCGCTATCGCTTCGACTTCAGCCCCGATGGCGGTGGGCGCAAATCCGGAGAGCTGACCCTGGCGGGCAATCGCGCCGTCGCCATCACCGCCGAGTTGCCCGAGGGCGGTACCCTGGTCGAGTAAGCTGGTTGGGGCTATTTGACCACGCGCAAGTGCGGTCCTGAGCGTTTGTCACGCTCAGACTGGCCGCGGCTCTGGTCCTGTTCTTCAGCCTTGGCATCGGCACCATCAGACTGCGCATCATCTTCGTCGGAAAACATCATGCCACGGCCGTTTTCGCGCGCGTAAACAGCCTCGACGGCCGCGGTGGGCACGGTCACCGCCCGCGACACACCGGCAAAGCGGGCCACGAACGACACAAACTCGTCATCGATCAGCAAATCGCGCACGGCGGTCGGACTGATATTGAGCACGACCTTGCCCTCCTGCACCGCCGAGTCAGGCACCAGCAGGTCCGGGTGGTCGGCTTTGGCGATGATGTGGGGCGTCAGGCCGGAGTCGACGATCCACTCATGCATGGCGCGCAGCAAGTACGGGCGGCTGGACAACATGGGCTTAGGCGCCCTCCCGCATGGCTCGCTCTACTTCAGTCAGGCTGCGCCGGAAGGAATCGCGGCTGAACATCCGATCCATGTATTTGGACAGCTGGGGCGCGCGCTTCGGGCTCAGATCGACGCCGTAGGCGGGCAACCGCCACAGCAGCGGGACCAGGGCGCAGTCGGCCAGCGACAGATCGTCGTTGAGCAAAAAGGGCGTCAAACCAAACAGATCGTCCGACGCCAGCAGGCTGTCGTGCAGCGCCTTTTTGGTGGCCGCGACCTTTTTCTCGCCGCCCGAGGTTTCTATGATTTTTCCCGCCTGGACCCAGTCGCGCTGAACCCGGTACATCACCAGGCGCAAGCGCGAGCGTGACACCGGATCAATCGGCATCAGCGGCGGGTGCGGATAACGCTCATCCAGATACTCGGCAACGACCCAGGTGCCATAGAGCACCATGTCGCGGTCGACCAGGGTTGGGGTCTCGCCGTAAGGGTTCAGTTCCGCCAGATCGGGCGTCGCGGCCCGATCCTGCTCGACATGAATCATCTCGACGTTAATGCCCTTTTCCGCCAGCACAAAGCGGATCCGATGACAGTCCAGGCAGTTCTCCGAGGAGTACAAGGCCATCATGGGCCGACACCTCCCGGAACAGTGCCTGCGTGTGTTGGCATCGGGACCAGGGTCACTTCTTGATGTCCTTCCAATATTCCTTGTACAGCAAATAGCTCAGGAAGGTAAACACCGACAGGAACAACAACACCCACACACCAATACGCTGCCGCACCAGGATGGCCGGTTCGCCAACGTACTGCATGAACGCGGTGATGTCACGCACAACACCGTCGAATTCCGCCGGCGACAAACGACCCTCGCGCTGCAGCTCCAGCCCGACTCGGACCGTCGTTTCGTTGCCGTCGGAATCGGTCACGGTTTCGGTGACCGCCCGCTGAACGCCCTGCAGATCCCACAGCACGTGCGGCATGGCCGGGTTTTCCAGCACGGTGTTGTTCCAGCCGGTCTCGGTCAGGTAGTAACCGCGCAGGAAGGAAAAAATCCAGTCCGGCCCCCGCGACCGGGCGGTCAGGCTCAAGTCAGGCGGCGCCTTGCCGAACCACTCCACCGCATCCGCGTACGGCATGGACGACATCATGTAGTCAGTGATTTCGAGATCACCCAGAATCAGGAATTCCTCGACCAGCTCTTCACTCAGATCAAGATCATCCACCAGGCGCTGAAAGCGCTGGAACTGCATTGAATGGCAGCCCATGCAATATTGCACATACAAGGATGCCCCGCGCTGCAGGGAAGCACGATCAAATACATTTGTCCCCGCCGAGTCCAGATTGCCGGCTTTGGCCGCGTACAGCGGCGCCGACATGGGCAGCAACAGCGCGGCAAGCGCCAAACAACGAATCAAGGCCTTCATGTTGTCACACGCTCCGGGACGGGTTTGGTGCTTTCAAGACTGGTCCAGACCGGCATCAGGAGGAAAAACGCAAAGTACAGGATAGACCAGAAGCGAATTTCCATGATGTTGGCGTCCGCGGACACCCCCAGCATGCTGAGCCTGATGAAGGTGATCACGAACAGCGTCAAGGCGATCTTCGAGGGCCAGCCTCGGTAGCGAATCGAACGCACCGGGCTGCGATCCAGCCAGGGCACCAGGAACAAGATCAGCACCGCGCCACCCATAAGGATAACGCCCGCCAGCTTGTTCGGCACGGCCTGCAAGATGGCGTAGAAGGCCGTGAAGTACCACACCGGCGGAATATGCTCCGGCGTCACCAGCGGATCGGCTTCAACAAAGTTATCCGGCTTGAGGAAGTAACCACCACCCTCCGGCCAGAAAAACACGATAAACGCCGCAATCAGCAAGAACACGCCGGCGCCGAAAATATCCTTGATCGTGTAGTAGGGATGGAAGGCCACGCCGTCCAGCGGCTTGCCGTTGGCGTCCTTCTTGGCCTTGATGTCTACACCATCCGGATTGTTGGAACCCACTTCATGCAGGGCCGCCAGGTGCAGCACCACCAGCAGCAGCAGCACCATGGGAAGCGCTACCACATGCAGCGCGAAGAATCGGGTCAGCGTTGCGTCGGCCACCAGAAAATCGCCCCGAATCCACTCAATCAGGTCCGGCCCAATTACCGGCACGGCCCCGAACAGGGAAATGATGACCTGAGCACCCCAGAATGACATCTGGCCCCAGGGCAGCACGTAGCCCATGAAAGAGATGGCCATCAGCACGAGGAAAATCGCCACGCCCAGAATCCAGACCAGCTCGCGCGGCTTTTTATAAGAGCCGTACAGCAGCGCCCGGAACATGTGCAGATAGACCACCACAAAAAAGAGGGACGCCCCGGTGGAATGCATATAGCGAATCAACCAGCCCCACTCGACATCCCGCATGATGTATTCGACCGAGGCGAACGCCAATTCAGCGTCCGGCTTGTAATGCATGGTCAAAAAGATGCCGGTCAGCAGCTGATTAACCAGCACCAGCATGGACAAAGAGCCGAAGAAATACCAGATGTTGAAGTTCTTCGGCGCCCAATACTCGCTCAGGTGCTTTTTGTAAAAGTCCTTGACCCCCGCGCGTTCATTGACCCATTCATCGACGGCGTTGACCGAGCGGGCGACGGGATTTGCAGATTTTGCCATTGTCAGACTGCTCCTTCAGGATCTACGCCGATGATGACGTGTTCATCGTCAACGAAACTGTGAGGCGGTATCAGCAGATTGCGCCCGGCGGGGACCCCGCTGAACACGCGACCGGCCAGGTCGAAAGTCGACCGGTGGCAGCCGCAGAAAAACCCACCGCGCCAGTTGGCGTCAAACGGCTGCGGCCCGACTTCCGGAAATATTGACGGCACGCATCCCAAGTGGGTGCAATGCATGTTCAGCACCAGATACTCGGGCCGGATGGATCGGTGCAGGTTGCGCGCATACTCAGGCTGCTGATCGGCCACCGAGGAATCCGGGTCACGCAAGCGCGGCGCCAGCCCCTCGAGCTGAGCCAGCATGGACTCGGTCCGGCGCAGAATGCCGATGGTGGAACCACGCCACTGGACGCGGACGATCTGGCCCGGCTCCAGATTGCCGATAAAGACTTCGACCGGCGCCCCGACGACCAGCGCACGTTGACTTGGACGCAGCGAAGCCAGAAACGGCCAGGCCGCCGCGGCCACGCCGACTGCACCTACCGCACTGGTGCCGGCCAGCAACAGGCGGCGCCTGGATGGGTCAGCCACCGGGCGTTCGGATTCAAGCGATTCGGTTTCAGACATTGATCACTCCGGGATTCTAAGGACCGGCAGATCCAGCCACCGGTCGGACAACGATTCTGGCGTTCTCGCCAGACAGGCGTTTTAACCCCATGATGTGCTGTAGCTCGCACCCGCAAGGTCACGCCCCAAACCCGCCTGGACGGCGTCCAGCGGCATTTTAGCGAAATATTAAGGCTCCCCGGCATTATACTGGTCTCGGCGTAAAGCGGGTCCTTCATCGCCACCTTCTCTTCCACTTCCAGTAATCGCCCGGCGGATTCCTTGGCCAGAACTTTACTCTTTGCACTTCAGTTCATTGTCATCGGTCTGGCCGTGGCATTCATCGCGGTATGGCTGCGGCCCGATTTGCTGCCCGCCCTGCAGCCGCCGGCGCCGGCCGCGCCGTCTCCCCACTCCTTTGCCGACGCCGTCAACCGCACCGCACCCACCGTGGTCAGTGTCTACACCCGCACCCTGGTCACCGAACCGCTGGCCGGCGCCTCGGCCGATCCGCTGCTGCGCCTGCTGTACCGGGACCGCACGGTCACCCGGCCACGACGCGGCCTGGGCTCGGGAGTGATCCTGAGCGAAGACGGCCTGATCCTGACCACGTTGCACGTGATTTCCGGCGTCGACGATATTGTCGTCGCCCTGTGGGACGGTCGCACCGCCGAAGCCCGCCTGATCGGTGCCGATCCGGCCACCGACCTGGCCGTGCTCAAAATCGACCTGGACGGCCTGCCGGCCGCCGACCTGTCCACCGACGTCAACCTGCGTACCGGCGACATCGTGTTGGCCATCGGCAATGCCTTCGGCTTGAGCCATACGGTGACCATGGGCATCGTCAGCGCGACCGGGCGCGGCCAGCTTAGCCTGACCGCGCTGGACGATTTCATCCAGACCGACGCGGCCATCAACGCCGGCAACAGCGGCGGCGCGCTGATCAATCCGCGCGGCCAGGTGGTCGGCATCAACTCCGCCTCGCTCAGCCAAAACGTCGGCGCGCAAGGCATCGGCTTTGCCATCCCGGCCCGGCTGGCCCACCAGATCGCCTCGCAAATCATCGACTACGGTGCCGTCCAGCGCGCCTGGCTGGGTGCCGAGTTGTCCGATGTCACCATCACCTTCGAGCGGCCGGGCGAAGGCCAACGCGGCGCCCGCATCACCCAGGTGCATCGCGGCGGCCCAGCCTGGACGGCCGGACTGCGCCCCGGCGACGTGCTGCTGAGCGCCGACGGCAGCCCGGTCGGCTCGGCGCGCGACTTGATGCTGCGGGTCAGCCGGCTTCAGCCAGGCCAAGAAATGGAATTCGAAGTGATTCGCGGCGGACAAGTGTTCACTACCGGCGTCACCCTGATCCAGCAGCCGCCGCTGCGCTCCTGAAGCCGGCCGAACCCGACGCTTCGGCTAGAATGCGCGGCAGCCTTCGAGGGAAATTCGACACGTGAGCATCAAATCAGACCGCTGGATCCGCCGCATGGCCGAACAACACGGCATGATCGAGCCGTTCGAACCGGGCCAGGTGCGCACCCTCGAGGGCCGCAAGCTGGTCTCCTACGGCACCTCCAGCTACGGCTACGACGGCCGCTGCGCCGATGAATTCAAGATCTTCACCAACATCAACTCAGCCGTCGTTGACCCCAAGAACTTCGACGAAAACAGCTTCGTCGACTTCAAGGGCGAAACCTGCATCATCCCGCCCAACTCATTCGCCCTGGCCCGCACCGTCGAATACTTCCGCAT
>SLJA01000207.1 GCA_007135355.1 Wenzhouxiangella sp. | reverse complement strand
CGGGGTAGAGCTGATAGCGCAGGCTGGCCGACTGCTGGCGGGTGCTGCGGTCGATGATGGTGCCGGTAGCCCGGTCGGCGGTGCCCAGGCTGGGGCTGGCGTCGACGAAGCCCAGATAGCTTAGAGACCAGCGCTGGGCATCATCGGGTCGCCAGCTGGCCTGTACCAGAGCGCTGCTGATATCGCTTTCGGTGAATGCCAGGGTGTTGCCGTCACCGTCTTCAAAGTCATCGGTCACGCGCCGCGACACGCTGGTGATGACGCCAAAGTTGCCGGCCCGGCCGGCCAGCGTGGCGCTGCCGTTGATGCCATCGTTGATGCTGCGGTAGCCCAGGCTGACCTGGCCGCCGACGTCCTGCCCCGGGGCCAGGAAGCCCTCGGCGTCCAGGGTTTCGAACAGGATCACGCCGCCGGTGGCGCCGCTGCCGTAAAGGCTGGAGGCGGGTCCACGCAGAATTTCGATCCGATCGATCAGCGCGGGGTCAATCAGGCTTTGCGCGCGATGGCGGATGGCCATGTTCTGGCGCGCGCCGTTCAGGCGCATCACCACGCGGCCTTCGCCCAGGCCCCGGATATTGGGGACAAAGGCTTCCGGCCGCGGGCCCTGAGTGGCGGTGACGCCTGGAATGCCGGATAGAAGATCGCCGATGTCGCCGGCTTGACGCAGTTCGATCTCGTCGCGCCCGATCACGCTGACCGGAGCGATGACCTGCTGCTCGGGCTGCAGCACGCGGCCGATGGTGACCAGGATGGTGTCCATTGGCAGTTCGGCTTCGGCGCTGTCGGCGTCTGCCAGGACGAGGGTCGAGGCGCTCAGTCCCAGCGTGGCGGCGAGGCCAAGTTGGCGCAGTGCGGGGGCTGCTCGAAAACGCGTATTCGGCATGCGGGCGAGGTTCCGGCGATCAAGGTGGTATGAATTCTAGGGTAATTATTCATACCTTTCTTGATCCCGGTCAAGTTTGCCTCGCTATTTCAATCGTGCGGCGTGATGTGCTCGTGGTGGTGACTGTGATCGCCATGGGCGTGAGCATCCGCCTCCAACTTGACCGGCACCAGGTGCAAGTCGCCGTGACGCACGCCGCGGCGGGCGATGAACTGCTGGGAAAACTCACGCACGCGCTTCAGGGAGCCACGCAGGATGTTGGTCTCCAGGCAGTGGTCGTGGTCCAGATGCACGTGCAGGGTGGCCACGGTCAGGTCATGATGCGCGTGCTGGGCCTCGGTGAGCTGATGACCCAGCCCCCCCCTGTGGTGGTCGTAGACATAAGTCAGCACACCCACGCAGGCGCCTTCGGGATCGTCGGCGGCGCGCTCGCGGGCGAGGAAGCCGCGCAGCAGATCGCGCACGGCCTCGGAGCGATTGGGGTAGCCCAGGCGCTGGCGGTAGGACTCGAAGGCCTCGGCCAGTTCCTTGTCCAGTGATACTGTAAAGCGCTCAGTCATGCCGTGTCCTCCATTGCTGCGCGCAGCAAGTCTGCCAATGCGGCGGCGGGCCGGGTTTGATCCGCATCAAGCAGCGCCGCGTTCCTTTGGCACAGAATAACGCTCTGGTCGTCTGCAAACACAATCCCGTTTTCATGCCCATTCGCCGTTCGCGTCAACCCATCGAGTTTCTGCCGCTGCTTGGACTGCTGTGGTTGCTGTTGTCCTCGTCCGTCCAGGCCGACGAACCAGCTCTGACCATGTACGTGTTCATGAGCGAGACCTGCCCGGTGTGCGAGGCGCAGAAGCCGTTTCTTGACCGGCTGGCCCGGGAGCACGAGGGTCTGGAGATTGTGCAGATGGAGGTCATGCTGACCAATGTCTACCATGATCTTCTGCGATCCATGGCTGCTGCCCACGATGCGCGCCCGGGCTCGGTGCCGATGATTTTCCTCGGCGGCGAGGTCTGGGTCGGCGACTCGCGGCCCATCCGCGACGAGATTCGCGCTCAGATCAATCGCTGCCTGGACGGCAGTTGTCCTGACCCGCTTGTCATGGCCGAAGACCGCATTGACGCTCCGCGCGCCGAACGCGAGGCCGCCGTGATCAACCTGCCGTTGATCGGGGCCATCGATCTGAGCGTGCAGCCGCTGATTTTCTCGACCCTGATGATTGCCTTCGTCGACGGCTTCAATCCCTGCTCGATCTGGGTGCTGACCATTCTGCTGGCCCTGGTCCTGCATTCGGGCTCGCGCTTCCGGGTCATGCTGGTCGGGCTGACCTTCCTGTTCACCACCGCGGCCATTTATGGGGCCTTCATCGCCGGGGTGTTCAGCGTGCTGGCCTTTGCCGCCTACCTGCCCTGGATCTACTGGATCGTCGCCTTGTTTGCGCTGGGCTTTGGCGCGGTCAACGTCAAGGATTATTTCTGGTTCAAGCGCGGCTTTTCCTTCACCATCGACGACAAGCACAAGCCCGGCATCTTCAAGGGCTTTCGCGAGTTGATGACCAACGGCCGCTCGCCGCTGGCGCTGATCGGCGCGACCATTCTCATGGCCTCCGGCATCGCCCTGATCGAGCTGCCGTGTACGGCCGGCTTCCCGGTGATCTGGAGCAGCCTGGTCAGCGCCAACGAGGTTCGTGGACTCGATTTCCTGCTATTGCTGGGGGTGTACCTGCTGGTGTATTTGCTGATCGAGCTGGTCATTTTCGGCATCGCGGTGGTCAAGCTGCGCATCGATCGCTTCCAGGAAGACCAGGGTCGCTTTCTCAAGCTGGTCGGCGGGGTGATCATGATTGCCCTGGCCCTGGTTCTGATCGCAGCCCCCGAGCTGATGAGCAACGTCGGCGCGGCCCTGGGTGTGTTCGTGCTGGCCTTTGCCGTGACCGGCTTGATCGTGGTGCTGCATCGGCGCATTCTGCCGAAATTCGGCATTCGCATCGGAGACGGCTGGTGAGTGAACAAAAGGTTCTTGTGGTTTATTCGGGCGTCTATGGCCACACCCACAAGGTGTGCGAGGCCATGCGTCCGGTGCTGGAGGCGCACGGTGCAACGGTCACCCTGGCCGCGCTGCCGGAGGAGCAGCCGGAACCGTCGGCCTTCGATGCCGTGCTGATCGGGGCGGCGATCCGCAACGGCAAGCACAACCCGGCCGTACTCGAGTTCATCGAGCGCCACCAGGCCATGCTCGCGCAAAAAGTCAACGCATTTTTCTCGATCAACCTGGTGGCGCGCAAGCCGCACAAGAACACAGCGGAGACCAATCCCTACACCCGGGCCTTCCTGCAGTCCAGCCCCTGGCAGCCACAGCAGGTCGGCGTGTTCGGCGGGCGCCTGGACTATCGTCGCTACAGGCCCTTCGACCGTTGGGTCATCCGTTTCATCATGTGGATGAACAAGGGGCCGACCGATCTGGACACGCAGGTGGAGTTCACCGACTGGGACGCGGTGGCCCGCTTTGCCGAGGATTTCGCCGTGCGCCTGAAAACGCGGCCGGCATGAACCGCCGCGGCCTGCAGCGCTGGATTCACATTCAGCACGGCCTGCTGATTCTGCTGCTGGCCTGGCTGATCGCCACCAGTCCCTGGGTCCACCTGTACAACCGCATCCCGCCGAGCCCGACCTTCTGGGTCTGGGCTCACCTCATTCTCGGCGTTGTGGTCCTGGTGCTGACCGTGAGCTTTACTGTAACTGCCCTGGTTCAGGGGCGGCTTCGGCAGTATTTCCCCTGGGCCTTCGGCCGCTTCCGCCCCCTGATCAGCGATCTGGTCGGGCTGTTCAGGCTGAAGATTCCCGCCAACGAGGGTGGTGGTCTGTTCAGCGTGATCAAGGGCTTGTTGCTGCTCAGCCTGCTGGCGGTGGGCATTACCGGGCTGATGTGGCTGTGGACGGTCGGGACGCGCGACGCTGTGGCCTGGCGCGGCTGGCATGTCGACTCGGTCAAGGGGATGGTCGTCTTTCTCGCCCTGCACATACTGGCCACTATCGCGCATATCGTACATTTCATGCGCCAGTAGAAGCTCGCGCAGCCTCAAGGCTGGATAGATGTCCAGTCCGCGTTCGGTCAGCGCTTGAACGGGGCCAGGATTGGAGATGTCATCAAGCCGCGGACGCCGCCTCTTGCTGCGTCCGGCGGTGCGTTTCCAGCTGCTGCTCCAGCCACTCGATCCAGGCACCGATGTCCGGCGCGCGGCCGGCGGCCGTGTTGAGTAGCGGCGTCTCCACGCCCAGACCGCGCAATGACTGCTCGGCGCGTTCGATCTTGAAGTCGTCCATGTAGGGCAGCAGGTCGGCTTTGCTGATCACCACCAGGTCGGCGGCACGGAACATGACCGGATACTTGGCCGGCTTGTCGTCGCCCTCGGTGGTTGACAGCAACACCACGTTGACGTGCTGACCGAGGTCAAACGCCGCCGGACACACCAGGTTGCCGACATTTTCGATAAACAGGATGTCGGTCTTGCGGCCATCGACTTCCAGCGGGAAATCATGCAGGGCCCGATGGACCAGGTGGGCGTCGAGGTGACAGGCGCTGCCGGTGGCGATCTGGTGAGCCCGGACACCCTGCTTGCGCAGGCGCTCGGCATCGTTTTCGGTTTCCAGATCACCCTCGATCACGGCAATCTCGAGCCGATCCTTGAGCGCCTTGGCGGTGTGTTCCAGCAGCTGGGTTTTGCCCGAGCCCGGTGAGGACATCAGGTTGATGACCAGTGTACCGGTGCGGTTGAAGTGCTCGCGGTTGTGGCCGGCGGCGTGGTCGTTGGCGTCCATCAGCCCCTTGAGCACCTCGACGGTATGTCCGTCGGCCGGCGTGGGGTGGTTCTGGTCGGGGATGGAGCATCCGCAGGTTTCGCACATGATCGGGTCTCTCTGCTTGAATTTTTGTGTATTCAGTCAATGGGATGGCGATTGACGCCATGAAGTTCAACCCGCGCCAGCAGCAGTTCATCGCCGCTGATCAGGTTGACCCGAAAACTACCACAAGCACGGCACAACAGTCGATTGGCTGTGGCCTCGTTTTCGTTGCCGCAGTCGCGGCAGTGAATGCGGATGGGCTGCGGCTCGATGTGCAGGCTGGCCTCGGTAGTCAGTGGGCCGTTACGCGCGATCGAAAAAGCCTGGGTTAGCAACTCCGGTTCGACCCCGGAAAGCGGACCCAGGCGAACCGTGACGCGGCCGACGCCGCCGGCCTGGTTCGCGTTTGCCGTGGCCCGAACCTGGGCCAACAGCGCCTCGCAGACGGACAACTCGTGCATCCAGGACAAGGGGTAGTAAAAAAGTCTGGCGACATCATACCAATTTGCCTTTAGTCCGAGGGCTAAATGGTTCAAGCTTCGTGAATTTTGCCGGGGGTTTGATCCAGGTCAAGTGGCTCGGGAGTCGAAGCCGGTAACTTGAGCCCGTGTCCACTGGAGGAGACTGATGTTGATGACCACGAACCCTGCGGTCGTGGCGCCCGCCGGCGACGATGGCGGCGAAGCGCTGAACACGCAGAGCATCCACACCTTGATCATTGGCATTGGCAACAGCCTGCTGACCGATGATGGCGCCGGCGTGCACGTGATCGAAGCGCTGCGGAAGGCCGACCTGCCGGACACCGTTGAGCTGGTCGACGGTGGCACCCTGGGCTTTGCCCTGCTGGAAATGGTCGAGTCGGCCGAACGCCTGATCATCGCAGACGCCGCTCAGCTCGACGCCGAGCCGGGCACGGTCCAGTCCTTCCGCAACCAGGAGATGGATGTCTATCTGACCTCGCGCAAGCGCTCCAGCGTGCACGAAGTCAATCTGCTCGACATCATGTCGGCGGCCAAATTCCGTGGCCTGATGCCGCGTGAATATGCCCTGGTCGGCATCCAGCCTGCCTGCATGGACTGGGGCTCCGAGCCGACCGAAGCGGTCGCGCGTGGCGTGGCCGAAGCAACCCGCCTGGTGCTGGACATGATCGAGGAAGACATCGGCCAACACGAGGTGCCGGCATGAGCGGCGCAATCCCTCTGAAAGTCAAAACCGCCCCCAAGGGCGTGACCATTGGCGGCGGCGTCAAGGCGATCGGCTTCGAGATCCTGACCCATCTCGAGCGTTTGCTGAGCGACGGCGAGAGCGGCGCGATCGACCTGCGCGGCTTGCCGATGGCGCCGAACGAATACGAACAGCTGCTGGCCATGTTGGGTACGGGCGAGCTGGACCTGGAGATCGACCTGAACGGACCCACGCGGATACGCGAAACCGGCTATCCGGGGGTCTGGTGGATACAGCACAAGGACCGGGAAGACCGTGTGCTGTCCGAATATCTAGAAATCAACCGCATTCCCGATTTTCTCTGTGCGCAAACCGATCAGATTGAGGATGCGGTCAGGGAGCTGAGCGACCGTTTGAAAGGAGCTGCTTAATTATGATTAACGCGAGGAACAAGAAAGACCGGCCAACCGTCGGTCAGATGCTTGACGAGGCCGGGGTCGGTCGCCGTCAGTTCATGAAATACTGCGCCGGCATCACCGCCTTGATGGCCATGCCGCCGGCGGCGACCACGGCATTTGCCCGTCAATTGCGAGCCGCTCGCCGTCCTTCGGTCATTTACGTGCCATACCAGGAATGCACGGGCTGCCTGATGGCGCTGACCCGCTCGTTTGCCCCCAGCCTGGAAAACCTGATTTTCGACGTGGTCTCGCTGGATTACAACCATACGCTGATGGCGGCTGCCGGCTCAGCGGCCATGGACGCCAAGTACAAGGCCATGGAAGAAAACTACGGCGAGTACATCCTCGTGGTCGACGGCGCGATTTCAACGGCCGAGAACGGCATCCATGGCATGGCGGTGGGTGAGACTTTTGTCGATCAGCTCAAGCATGTCGCCGAAGGCGCTGCAGCTATTGTCGCCGTTGGTGTGTGCGCTGCCTACGGTGGCGTCGCCGCCGCTCACCCGAACCCGACCGGCGCGGTTGGCGTAGCCGACATCATCAAGGACAAGCCGGTCATCAATGTCCCGGGCTGTCCGCCGATTCCGGAAGTCATGACCGGAACGTTGGTCAGCTTCCTGGCCAGTGGCGTGCCGGAACTGGATCGTCATCTGCGCCCGCGCGCCTTCTACGGCAACACGATTCACGATCGTTGCTATCGGCGTCGTTTTTACGACCGCGGTTTGTTTGCCAAGACCTTCGATGACGAAGGCGCGCGCAATGGCTGGTGCCTGTACGAACTGGGCTGTCGCGGGCCGACTACCTACAACGCCTGCGCCACGATCAAGTGGAACGGCGGCGCCAGCTGGCCCGTTGAAGCCGGTCACGGCTGTATCGGCTGCTCCGAACCCGGATTCTGGGATCAGGGCGGCTTCTATGAGCCGGTCCACGGCAAGCTGTTCCGCGAGCGCGGTCAAGCAGTTGCCGCCGGTGCGGCCGGTGTGGCCGTCGGTGCCGCCGCGGCACTTGCCGCCAAGGCGCGCAAGAAGAAACTGGCCAAGGAAACGGACTAAGGAGAACCATCATGACATTACTTGAGTTTTCACGTGGACCCATGCTCCACTTTGCCTTGCTGGTCTTCGTCTTCGGCGTGATCTGGCGGCTGCTGGCCGTGGCCATGCTGGGTTTCCGCAAGCGTTACAGCGAAGAGCGTTACTCCAACGACAAGGCGCTGATGGTCGGCGCGGCCACCTGCGGCCTGCGCTCCTGGCCACACAAGGAGTTCATCGGCCGCACCGCCTTCGGCGAAGCGGTCGGTTATGGCTACCATATCGGCTTGTTCACCATTGTCCTGCTGGGTGCGCCACACGTGATCTTCTGGCAGAACCTGTTCGGGTTCTCGGCGCCGTGGTGGCCAACCCTGCCCGGTGGCCTGATCACCGTGGTGTCGGTATTGACTGTCGTTCTGATGCTGATTGCAACGATTCGTCGCGTCATGCACCCGCCGCTCAGGCATATCTCGAACTTCGACGACTACTTCACCCTGGCTATTCTCTACGCCATCATGGTCTCCGGGCTGTGGGCGGTGTTGGGCGGTCCGGGCCGCTACGAGTTCATCCTCGCCGCGCACATCATTTCATTCAATCTGTTGTTGATCTGGTTCCCGTTCAGCAAGCTGATGCACGCCTTCTATATTTTCCCGGCGCGCTTCATTAACGGTTACCTGCATGCCAAGAAGGGAGCTGCCACATGAGCACTACTGCCACTCAAGCCTTTACCGACGCCGGCGCCATGCAAGACAATCGCACGGCCGAAGAGCGAGTCGAGGGTGCCATGCGCGCCTTCGCCAAGAGCTTCGGAGCCACGGTTGCCTGGAACATGGAGTCCTGCATCCACTGCGGCATGTGCGCCGAAGCTTGCCATTTCTACATTGCCACCGAAGATCCGAAGTACACGCCGATCTGGAAGGCCGAAATGTTCAAGCGCGCCT
>SLJA01000318.1 GCA_007135355.1 Wenzhouxiangella sp. | reverse complement strand
TCGCGCCAGCTCGACCCGCTGGTTGTCGGCCAGGAGCACTACGACGTTGCGCGCAAGGTGCAGGGTACGCTGCAGCGCTACAAGGAACTCAAGGACATCATCGCTATCCTGGGCATGGATGAATTGTCGGAAGAAGACAAGCAGACGGTGGCGCGGGCGCGCAAGGTCGAGCGCTTCTTCTCGCAGCCGTTCTTCGTCGCCGAGGTCTTCACCGGCTCGCCTGGCGTCTACGTGTCGCTGAAAGAAACCATCCGCGGCTTCAAGGGCATCGTCGACGGCGAGTACGATCACCTGCCGGAGCAGGCCTTCTACATGGTCGGCACCATCGACGAGGCGGTCGAGAAAGGTGAGAAGCTGCTCGACAAGGCAGCTTGATCGCTGGCAATATCGAGCGCGAAACCTGAAGCGACATCAACTGGGTTCAACTTATGGCATCCACCATCCACTGTGACATCGTCAGCGCCGAGGCGGAGATTTTCTCCGGTTCGGCGGCCATGGTCGTGGTCCCGGCTGAAGAGGGCGATATCGGTATTGCCCCGCGTCATGCGCCACTGCTGACCCGGCTACGTCCGGGGCAGGTGCGGGTTATGCTCCCCGAGGGCGGTGAGGAGTTTTACTTCATCACCGGCGGTCTGCTGGAGATTCAGCCTCACGTGGTGACCGTGTTGTCCGACACGGCCCAGCGGGCTGGAGACCTGGACGAGGCGGCGGCACTGAAAGCCAAGGAAGAAGCCGAGCGCGCCATCGCCGACCGTTCGGCCGGTATGGAAGTGGCCCAGGCCCAGGCGCAGTTGGCGCAGGCCATGGCTCAGCTCGCGGCTTTAGAGCGCTTCCGCAAGCAGCTCAAACGCTGAAATCAATTGTGCCCGCGGCCGCGGCGCGGTTTGTGCGTGGCGTCGACAACAACCTGACCGGCCGGCTGGTTTCTACCGCTCTTGATCTGCTATGCTCAAAGCGCATATCGGAGAGAGATGGTCGATGTTGTTGTGGATGAAGCAGAGCCCTCTGGGTCTGTTGGCTGCCGTTGTTCTGCTGGCGCTCGCCGCCTGTGGCGGGAGTTTTGAGTTACCGGATAATCTTGCTCTTGAAGAGGCCTTCAGCCAGGGACGGACCGGGGTCTGGGTGAGTGGTCATGGTACGGTCGTGCGTGAATTGGGCGGAGATGCCAATACACAGCGTTTCCAGGTTCGCGTCAGTTCTGATCTGATGAGTCTGGTTGTTCACCATCAGGTCGGCGATTCTGGACGTGTCCCGGTTGAGCGTGGCGATACCATCGCCTTCCATGGTCGTTATGAATTTCACGGTGCCGGCGGGCAGCTGACCTTGACCCATGCCGATCCGGCCCAGCCAGGTGGTGGCGGCTGGATTCAGCATGGTCGGACGCGCTACAACTGAGGGGAGATGAAAGGGGAAATTCAAAAGATTGCCGCATGCCGGTCGGTACGGTCATGCTGAACGACGAAACCGATAGGCCGGCGGCCGGTTCAATAAAAGGGAAACTGATGTCTGCGGAGCCGCCGTCGATTCAGTCTCGCTTGATGGCCCTGCGCCAGGAGCATCGTGATCTGGACCATGCGATCTCGCTGTTGGCCGAGTCTCCATCGACCGATCAGCTTCAGCTGCGGCGAATGAAAAAGCGCAAGCTCAGGCTGCGTGATCAGATCGCCTACTGGGAAAGCAAGTTGATACCCGATCTTGACGCTTGAGCACTTTGCATTGGCGGGCTCAGGCCGCTTTGCTCTCCAACTCCAGCACTTCCGGCGTGACCTGGATGATCGCATGACGGACCTCCTTGTCCAACACCAGCCGGGCGTCGCGGGCAAACTGCTCCAGACGCTGATCGAAGATCAGTCGACCGTCGGCATCCTGGTCGAGAATCCCGTTTTTTCGCAGCGATTCGATAAACAGCTTGAACAAGGTTTTGTCGTAGAATTCGGGTGCCTCGAATTCATGCAGTAATGAAATCCTCTGAGCCGAGAGGATGCAGAGCTGCTCCAGCTGTTGGCGATTCACCTGGCCGGAACCGTTTTTTGCCAAAACCGACACGGTGATGAAGTAGCGTTCGAAGGTCTGCACCATGCTGTTGGCCAGCAGCCGCAAGTAATAAGTCTGATCGCTACCGCCGGGCGCGCGTTGCAGTCGGTCGCCATACTGTCGAAGCAGACCCAGCTCGATCAGCGTGTCAATGCAGTTGCCGGTGACCTCGGCCAGGTTGTCCTGACTCCACGGCAAAAACAGCTCCCGCTGCAGAAACGGATAGACCGTTGCCGTGAGCTGCTGCAGACGAGAGCGGCGAATACGCTGGAGGTTAAGGAAGCAGCAGGCAATCCACGCCGTCATGGCCAGCAAATGCGAGACATTGTTGCGGAAGTACGTCAGCAGAACCGCGTTTCTGGCATCGGTTCGAATGATGTTGCCCAATCGATGGACATGACGCTCGATCAGGCCCATTTCCAGCCCGTATTCGACGATCTGGCCGGGTTCGAGATCGGTGACTGTAATCCGATCGGCGTAGCCGGTGCGCTGGACGATCGCCTTGAGCAAGGCGATCAGTGTTTCGAGATCATTTTCGTCGAGCGCATGCTTGCGGCTTGCCAAAAGCGCGATCGCCAGCAGATTGACCGGATTGACGTGAGCGGCGCGGTTGATGTTGACCAGAATACGCTCGGCGAGGTCGTCGACCAGACCGGGCAGCCACTCCGGCTTGCTGTCCATGGCGTAGTCCTGGCTATCCCAGCCGGGAGCATGCGCCTCCAGGCGTTCGTTCAGTAGCACGGGCTCGGCAAAGCTCACCGTCACTTCGCCGTAGTTCTTGCGCAAAATGTTGATGACGTTGCGCAGGTCGGCCAGTGACTCGGTCTTTTTCTGTTGGCCCGATAGTTCGGAAATATAGGAGTTGCCCTCGGCCAGTCGCTCATAGGAAATGTAGACCGGTTGGAACATGACGGGTCGGTTGCGGTAGCGCAAAAAAGCACGAACCGTGATGGACAGCATGCCGACCCGCGGCGGCAACAAGCGTCCGGTCCGGGACCGGGTGCCTTCGATGAAGTACTCCAGCGCCACACCGCGACTCAAGATCAGCGAAACATACTGATTGAACACCGTGGAGTAGAGAGGCTGGGCACGAAACGATCGGCGCAGGAAAAAAGCACCACCGCGCCTGAGCAACGGGCCAATCAGCGGCAGGTTGAGGTTGACGCCGGCGGCAATGTGAGGGGGCACGAACCCGCGGTAATACAACAGATAGCTGAGTAACAGGTAATCGATATGGCTGCGATGGCAAGGCACATACACGATTTCGTATCCCGGCGAGGCTTCACGGAAGCTTCGGAAGTGCTTGACGTTGACCCCACGGTAAATTCGATTCCAGAACCAGCTCAGAATCAGATCCAGAATGCGCACCATCGGGTAGGAATAGTCCGCGGCAATTTCCCGCGCGTAGGCGCGGGCGGTATTTTCCGCCCTTTCATGATCGATGTTTTCGCGCTTCGCCTTGGCGTCAATGGCCAGCTGTACCGCTTCGCTCTTGATCACCTTTTCGACCAGTGTGCGGCGGTGCGACCGATCCGGGCCGATGGCCGAGGTCTTGACGCGCTTGAAGTGGACGCGCAGGATCCGGCTGATCCTGGCCAGGGCGACGCCGGCGTCCTGGGTTTCTGCTACCAGGTCGTCGATGCGAATGGGTTGGCCGAACTGGACCAGTGTGGCTCGACCATTGACCAGGGTGGCGAACAGCCGCCGTATGCGCCCACCCAGCTCCCAGTTTTCCGAGAAAAGAATTTTGAGGAAACCTGCTTCGTTATCCGGCGCGCGCCCCATCAGCACGGTCACCGGGATGACTTGAATGCCCAGCCCGGGCTGGTCGTGGGCCTGCTCCACCAGCTGCCGGATGGTGGCGTCATGGCGGCCACCTTCCGGTGTGCGGATGAATAAGCCGCGGTAGCGCCGATCCGCGCCATGGGACTGCGGCAAATGAATGTCGCCCGCCCTAAAGCCGCGAGTCGGCCGATGCCAGCCCTGTGCCCGGCATAGTTGATCGGTGATTAGTAAAGAAGTCAGCGCGTTGCTGTCGAGCACATAAAAAGTGGGGCCGTCCGGATCGAAGTCGAGCTCGCCGAGGTCGTCCGGCAGAACGCGGGCTCTGACCCACAGGTGGAGAATTCGACGCAGAACGCTGAACCAGACCGCGTGGACGGCGAGAACAAAGCGTCGATAGCGGCTGCGTTTCGGCATGTCGCGAGGTGGCAAAAAAGTCAGGGCAGTGTACCACCGGCCCGCGCCGGGACAACGGGGCTGGCGCGGCGAAAAAAAGGCGCCGCACCCAAAGGTTCGGCGCCTGTAGCCGGCAAATGCCGGTACCTTGGCTTTCGCACCTTGCGAGGGTGCAATGTTGTTGATTGTCGAGCGAGAGTTACAGTGCGTTGTAATCCTCGATACAAATCATAGGGTAATGAACGGCTTTTGGCAAGCGCTTTATTTTAGTGCTCTATATGACTGAAATACCGATCTATTTCAGACTGAATGCCAAGCGCGGCCTGACGTGGATCAGCGGCATCTCGGATGGGCCTGCCAACAACAATGAAGTCTGCGCCGGCGCTGAACGCCCGCTCGGCCGACAGCGTGCGTTTCTGATCGGATGTCTCCGTTTCGCGATTGTCGACTGGCCGGATGCCTGGGCAAACGACCGTCAGGGCCCCATCCGTTTCTGCGCGCAAGGCGGCAGCCTCCAGACCGGAGGAGACGACTCCAGTACAGCCCAATGCGAGCGCTCGCCGGGCGCGCGACAGCACCAGCGCTTCGACGTCACAGGTAAAGCCAAGGTCGTCAAGATCGCCGCGATCCAGGCTGGTCAATGCGGTAACCGCCAGGATACCGGTGTTTCCGCGTGCGGCGACGGCAGCTTCGAGCATGGCGTCATTGCCGTGTACGGTGAGGAAATCCACCTCGTGGCGAGCCAACTGGGCGACCGCGCGGCCGATCGTGGCCGGAATGTCGAACAGCTTCAGATCCGCGAATACGCGCTTGCCGCGGCCTTTCAGTTCGGCCGCCAGTTCGAAGTAGGCCCCGCTCATGAACAGCTCCAGGCCGATCTTGTAAAAGACGACGGCGTCATCCAGCTGATCGATCAACTGCATGGCCCGGTCCAGGTCGGGCACGTCGAGGGCAAAAATCAAGCGCTCGCGGTTGGGAATGTCCTTGTGCCAGTGGGTGCGGGTCATGATTCAGCTCCTTGTAATGGCCCTTGCCGCAGATGAACGCAGATGCACGCAGATAAAGAATCCCTTTTGGTTTTACATCCGCGTTCATCCGCGTTCATCCGCGGTTCCTTGTTTTTTTCAGCCTTACGCCACCAGTTCGAGGTTGGCGTAAGCCAGTACCAGCCACTTGGCGCCCGCGCTTTCGAAGTTGACCTGGATACGCGCGTTCGGGCCTTGGCCTTCCAGGCTGACCACGGTGCCGGGGCCGAACTTGGCATGGCGTACCGACGCGCCCAGGCGCAGGCCGCCGGCCTCGGCGCGCGGGGCGGAATGGAAGGACCTGCCGGCCGGCGTGACATGCGGCCCCGAGCGGATCGATTCAATCAACTCGTCGGGTATCTCGGCAACGAAGCGTGAGGGCCGAGAAAAATTGGTTTGGCCGTAGGTTTGACGCGACTCGGCATGGGTGATGTAGAGCCGCTGCATGGCTCGGGTCATGCCGACGTAGCACAGGCGTCGCTCCTCGGCCAGACGGCCGGGCTCCTCAATCGATTTCTGATGCGGGAACAAGCCTTCTTCCATGCCGGCCAGGAACACCAGCGGAAACTCCAGGCCCTTGGCCGAATGCAAAGTCATCAGCTGGACGCAGTCTTCCCAGCGCTCGGCCTGGTGTTCGCCGGCCTCGAGCGCGGCCTGTGACAGAAAAGAGGCCATGACGCTCAGGCCGGCCTGCTCGTCTTCGAAAGGTTGATCGAAGCTGTCGGCGGCGCGCACCAATTCGGCCAGGTTTTCCTCGCGCGCCTCGGCGCGGTCGGCCGGCTCCCGGCTCTGGTACCAGGCCACCAGCTCCACCTGGCGCACCAAGGCGCTGACGGTTTCGGCCAGACTGGCCGATTCCGTCGCCTTGACCAGATTGTCGATCAGCTGCAAAAAAGCCGACGCCGATCGAGCGGCGCGCGGCGACAGGCCGCCCTGGGCAATCAGCTCGGTGACGGCCTGGCCCAGGGATTGACCCTGAGCTCGGGCATGCTCGCGAATCCGGGCCACGGTCTGCTCGCCGATGCCGCGCGCCGGTACGTTGATCACGCGCTCGAACGCAGCATCGTCGTGCGGGTTATGGATCAGCCGCAGGTAGGCCATGGCGTCCTTGATTTCGGCGCGCTCGAAAAAGCGCAAGCCCCCGTAGACGCGATAAGGGATGTCCTCACGCAGCAGCGCCTGCTCGAACAAGCGCGACTGAGCGTTGGAGCGATACAGCACGGCGCAGTCCGAAGGCTTCCCGCCTTGATTGATCCAGTCGTGGATTCGGGCAATGACGAACTCGGACTCTTCCTCGGCGTTGAAGGCGGCAAACAGATGGATCGGCTCGCCCTGTTCGCCTTCGGTCCACAGGTTTTTGCCCATGCGGTCATCGTTGTGGTCGATGACCCGGTTGGCCGCTTCGAGAATGGTGCGGGTGGAGCGATAGTTCTGCTCCAGGCGGATCACATCGGGCTGAAAGTCACGGTTGAAGTGAGCGACGTTCTCCACCCGCGCGCCACGCCAGCCGTAGATCGACTGATCATCATCACCGACCACGAACAGGCGATTGTTGTCGCCCGCCAGCAGCCGAACCAGCGCATATTGCAGGGTATTGGTGTCCTGAAACTCGTCGATCAGGATGTGACCGAAGCGACTCTGGTAGTGCGCGCGGCGCTCCGGCCGGTCGCGCAGCAGCTCTACCGTGCGCAGCATAAGCTCGGCGAAGTCGACCAGGCCGGAGCGCTCGCAGTAGTCTTGGTAGCGCTGATAGATCTCGACCTGGCGGGCCTGGAAGCTACGGTCGAAATGCTCGATCTGGTGCGGCCGGCGACCGTCGTCCTTGTGGTGGTTAATGAAGCCCTGCACCTGGCGCGGCGGATGTTCGCCCTCGTCAAGCTCCATGTCGCGGATCACGCGCCGGACCAGGCGGTACTGATCTTCCGAGTCCAGGATCTGAAAGGTATCGGGCAGACCGACCTCGGCGGCATGCATGCGCAGCAGGCGGTGGCAAATGCCATGAAAGGTGCCGATCCACAGCCCATCGGGCCGCAGGTTGAGCAGCCGCCCGACCCGACCCCGCATTTCGCCGGCGGCCTTGTTGGTAAAGGTCACCGCCAGCAGGCCCATGGGCGAGACGTGATGGACCTGGATCAACCAGGCAATCCGATGCACCAGCACTCGCGTCTTGCCCGATCCGGCGCCGGCCAGCACCAGCACATGCCCGTCCTCGGCAGTGACCGCCTGGCGCTGCGCGTCGTTGAGTTCGTCGAGGAGGTGGGAGACGTCCATCGCTCAGGAAAATCTCTTTGAAACCGCGGATGAACGCGGATGAACGCGGATGAAAAGATTGCAGGACCCATATCTGCGTTGATCTGCGTTCATCTGCGGTTCAGTCATTGGATGCCCTGGCGATGGCGCGATTTCCGATATCGCGCCGATAAAACGCGCCCTCGAACTCGATCTTCTCCGTCCATTCCAGCGCCCGCGCCTGGGCTTGCGCCACGGTGTCGCCGAGGGCGGTGACGCACAGGACGCGGCCGCCGCTGGTGACGATCGCATCACCCGCCAGGCGCGTGCCGGCGTGGAAGGCCTTGACCTCGGCTGCTGGCGCCCCATCCAGGCCGCTGATGCTTTTGCCCTTGGCGTAGCTTTCCGGGTAGCCGCCGGCGGCGACCACGATGCCGAGCGCGGGGCGCGGATCCCAATCCAGCTCGACTTCGTCGATGCGCCCGTCGAGTACGCTCAGCAGGGTCTGGACCAGGTCGGACTTCAGCCGCATGAGGATGGGCTGGGTCTCCGGGTCGCCGAAGCGGACATTGAACTCGAGCACCTTGGGTCCGGCCGCAGTGAGCATGATGCCGGCATAGAGAAAACCGGTGAAGCGATGGCCATCGGCGGCCATGCCTGCCAGCGTGGGCTGGATGACTTCGGCCATGATGCGCTCGTGCATGGCTTGGTCGACCGCCGGGGCCGGCGAGTAGGCGCCCATGCCGCCGGTGTTGGGGCCGAGATCTCCATCATCGCGGCGTTTGTGATCCTGGCTGGAAGCCAGCGGCACGGCCTGCTCGCCGTCGGCGATGACCATGAAGCTGGCCTCTTCACCGACCAGAAACTCCTCGATTACCACGCGCCGACCGGC